>JADFKH010000243.1 GCA_022565025.1 Pseudomonadota bacterium | reverse complement strand
ATCAGCCACTTTCTTGCAGGCGAGCATGCCCTTGGCCGGTTGCTTGGCTAGCAGAACACGCTGGTTTGGGTCATAAGGTGATGCCGGTTTCCTGTGTTGGGTGAGTGGCGGGTTGGCAGTTTTAGGTGTCTTACCCCGATGCCCAGGCCGGGCGGATAAAGCCCAGGATGTGCATCGGTGATTGGCACCTGGGGCACAGGAACACCGGCCGGGGTCGTGCGGGTTTGGCGGTGATCATGACCTGCAGAATGAGTTGTATCAGAGTCAGCAGTTTCTTCGCATTACCGTGCAAAAAACCATAATCCCGGACCCGGCGAAAGCCCTTGGGCAGAACATGCTGCAGCACCAGCCACAGGAAGTCCTCGCCCTTGAGGGTACGGTACCGGGTCTGACCGGTCTTGCTGTCGACGTACTTGAAGGTCACTTTGCCGTGGTCATTGGCCACGATGTCCGGTTCACGGATCACGCCGCGATACAGGTAACGCGACAAGTATTTCAAGGCCGGTTTGCCTTGGCCAACATGTTTGCAATCCACTACCCACTGGTCTGGCAGCTTGGCGGGTAGCGACAGGCCAGCGGCTTTGATCGCGGCCAGTAAACGGGCGCGAAAGACTTTGGCCAGTGCCGCTTGGTTGAACAGGTACTTCCCCCGGGTCTTTTTCCATTGCCGGGTGATTTTGTTGACCCCTCCGCCTGGCACAATGACGTGCAGATGGGGGTGATAGTCCAGACGCCGGGAATGGGTGTGCAGTATCGCCGTCAGGCCCAGATCCGCCCCCAGCTGTTTTGGGTTGAGGCCAAAGTCCTTCAAGGTGCTGGCAGCGGTGGCGAACAAGAGGTTATAGAGCGTGGTTTGATGACGCCAGGCGAGCGCTCGAAGTTCATAGGGCAAGGTGAAGGTCACCATGAAGTATTCCACCGGTAGCAATTTGGCTGTTTGGCGATCCAGCCACTGACTGGCTTCATGGTTCTGGCACTGGGGACAACTGCGGTGTCCACAGGACTGAGGATGCCAGGACTGTTCGCTGCACTGTGAGCAATGCAACAGCATGTGACCGCAAGCGGGTGTGCGGCAGCGCAGCATGGCGCCGATGGCGTTGAGGTGGCTGGGTAAGAGTTGGGCCATGTAGTTGGCCTTGAATGCGACCAGGTATTGATGAACCACAGAGGCCAGTTGCATGATCATAGCCTCCTTAGATCGACGTGCAGTTTATTGACCAGCCGGTTGATGGTGGCCGCCGCGTCTTGTTCGGTGGCTTCGGTCAGACGTGCATAGAGCGCCGTGGTGGTGGGACTGGCGTGACCCAGCAGGCCCTGGATATGGCGCAGGCTGAGACCGGCTTCTAACAGGTGGGTGGCAAAGCTGTGGCGCAGGGAGTGAATGGAGATCTTTTTTTTATCCCGCACTCACCGAGCATGACCTTGACGGCTTTTTGTGTTCCCCCGCGGTCCATGTGGGTGGTGGCAGCACGTATGCGTTTGGGCGAACCCACGGCATTGGGAAACAGCAAGCGCGGATGGCGGTGTTTGACCCACAGCGCCCGCAGCGCCTGGCAAGTGAGATCTGGAAGGGGTACAAAGCGATCCCGGTGGCCCTTGCCACGGCGGATATGCACACGACCGCGTGCCGCATCCACATCCCCCACCTGCAAGGACAATGTTTCGCTCAATCGCAGTCCCATGGAATAGGTGGTGAGGATAAAAACTCGATAGCGTAACTGGCGGGCTGCAGCAATGAGTTGTTCGACTTCACCGATGGTCAGGACATCCGGCAAGCTACGCACCTGCGGCGGCTTGATGATCTTCACCCAGTCCCAATTCATCTTCAGCACATGCTGCCAGAAGAACTGCAAGCCATTGCGGTCTACGCGCACGGTGGCCCATGAGTGGCTATCAACCAAGTTGGCGAAATAGGTTTCCAACTGCTCAACACTGAGCCGATCAGGCACACAATCGAAATAGGCCACAAGACGCCGCACCGCGCGGGCATAAGCATCAATGGTACTGGCTGCATATCCGCGCAACTTCAGTATCAGGACGTGCCGTTGGTAAATCTGGTCAAAGCGTTTCTGTTCGAGATCATTCATTGCTAAACTCCTCCGTAGATACAAATGCCCGGTATGGGGCTACTGAGAAGCTTACAAGAGAGTGATGGGGTTAACCTGCCGCGTAGCGGCTTCGTTCAACAAGGCGCTGCAGCTGACGGCCAACCCGCTACGCGGTTTGTCCGCAGCTGAGCTTGGTCGTTAGGCCAGTCGACACCCAGGCACGTTAAGAGGAAATCAAAATGGGGATCAGTCAGAACAAACAAATAGTCCGAGAATTCTTTGAAGCGGGAAACCGCGGTGAAATGGAGCGCTGTATCGAATTACTCGCTGATGACATCTCCTGGACAGATATAGGCACAACTAGGTTCTCCGGAACGTACGTGGGAAAAGAAGAACTGTCAGCCAATCTGCTGGGACCGTTATTTGGCCAACTAAAAGCTGGAATATACTCCACGATTGAAAACATTGTGGCGGAGGGCCAGGTAGTTGTCGTTCAATCTCGTGGCAAAGCTGAAACGGTCGATGGTAAGCCATACAACAATACTTACTGTCATATTATTCGGGTTCGGGAAGGTAAGATTTACGAAGTCACCGAGTACTTTGATACGGCTCTTACTAATGCTGTTTTTGGAACATGAGTGGCCTAACAAGGCAAATTCACGCGGACGTGTAAAAGCGCCGTTCGCTTCCGCTCGCTCTGCTTTTACCCGCCGGTGATTTGCGACGTTAGGCGCCTCATCAGCCTTCATACTAAACTGAAGGAGAAACAAAGATGAATACAATTCGATTGTTCTTGCTATCTATCTTGATGGCGGGCTGTGATCACCAAGCCCCGGACTCGTTCGTCAAATTGGGACCCGACGCCATGCCGCCAGAAAGCTATGAGCGGTCCCCTGAAGAACCCTTTGAACCTGGTTCATATATTATTACATCCAAGCAGATGATTAGTTTTTATGACGTCCCGGGTGAGACCGGTTTATTTCTTCCAGGGAAAGAGTACGGTTTCGAGTCATTGTCCTTTATATTGACAGAGACCCATCCAAACGGCGGTCCGCCACTCCACACTCATTCCGTTGAGGAGGCGCACATACTACTCTCTGGATCGATGGACTACATAATTGGTGATTCAAGGATCTCTGCGACCGCTCCATATATAGCGCGCATACCAGCAAATGTCCCACACACCTTTACGAATTCGGGCGACACGCCGCTGAATCTAATCGGCGTACTATCGACCAGCGAACCTGATTATGAAGAAATTGGACCTAATCCACTGGTGCAGTAGCGATCTATCAGCGCCTAACAAGCGCCTGCAGTTCGCGCCTGCGGCGCCGGACCGGCGTGCCACCGGCCGCTGATGCAGGTCGACACCCATGCATGTTAAGAGGAAATCAAAATGGGGATCAGTCAGAACAAACAGATAGTCCGAGAATTCTTTGAAGCGGGAAACCGTGGTGAAATGGAGCGCTGTATCAAATTACTCGCTGATGACATCTCCTGG
>JADFKH010000242.1 GCA_022565025.1 Pseudomonadota bacterium | reverse complement strand
GATAAAGAAATTGTTTTAAGCTTTGCCATAACCTTTTCCTTGATGTACCCAATTCCTTGACGTACCAAAAGGGTCGATCCTATACCCAACTCCCGCTCGATTCAAGACGTGTCACCCAGCAGTGGTCTGCGCCTGATTTGACATCGCACTACGCAGCAGTTACCTCAGCCCAGCCACATCGCATCGCCATAAGAATAAAAACGATAGTCATGATCGACCGCCTGGCGGTACCACTGTTTAAGCCTGTCCAGCCCGACACCCGGCAACGCCGCCACCAGCGCCAGTAAAGTCGAGCGCGGCAGGTGAAAGTTGGTGATCAGGCCGTCGATGACTTTAAATTCATAAGCCGGATAGATGAAAATCCGGCTGTCCCCGCTGAACGGGCGCAGTACTCCATCCGCGGCAGCTGTCTCGAGGCTCCGAACCGAAGTTGTGCCCACGGCAATGATGCGTCCACCCTTGATTTTTGCCTGCTCAACGGCCGCGCAAACGGATTCGGACACTTCCAGGTATTCCGCGTGCATCGCGTGGTCCTCGATGTTCTCACTGCGCACCGGTTGAAATGTGCCGGCGCCAACATGCAGGGTAAGGTAGACCATTCCAATACCCCTTCGAGCAATGGCCTGCAACAAGTCCCGGTCAAAATGCAGGCCAGCAGTCGGTGCTGCAACAGCCCCGGGATTCGTGGCATAGACCGTCTGGTAACGCTCCGCGTCCGCCGCTGTGTCTTCACGGGCGATGTATGGCGGCAAGGGTATATGACCAATGCGCTGGAACAGGTTGGCAAGGCTGCCATCGGGCAAACGGAGGTGGAAGAATGATCCTTCCCGGCCGATGACTTCCAGGCGGGAGCCATCCTCCAGCAAGAGCGTACTGCCTGGCTTGGGTGATTTGCTGACCCTTAACTGGGCAAGGCACTGGTTGTCACACAACAGCCGCTCCAGCATGATTTCCACTTTACCGCCAGATTCCTTGCGGCCATGGAGCCGGGCCGGGATGACCCGGGTGTCGTTGAATACCAGCAGGTCATCCTCGCGCAATAGGGCAGGAAGATCCCGGAACAAACGGTCGCAAAAACCGCCGTCACGTAGCGCAAGGTGCAACAGCCTGCTGTCTGAACGCCGTTCCAGCGGATGCTGGGCGATCAGGTCCGAAGGCAGATCATAATGAAAATCACTGCGCTTCAAACTGCTCTGGCTCCAGCCAGCATATTGGTTGAGTTTCGCTGGGCGTTATCGGCGACATGTATTTGCCTGCCAGAGGTATCGGATGCCTGTGTGCAGGACCATCATCTGTCGGGAACAGATGAAGAGCGAACAGGGATGTCTCGAGCGTGTCCTGCATACAGGTAGCTGATACCTCCCTTGGTCACACTTCTATTCGCCGACAATTCGTGCGATTCACAGCTATTCGCATGGAATAGTGTTGGTCAATTTAACAATTTGGTCCGTGCGCTCCACCGAACCGGAAAGCGGTGATGCAAACAGGTAATCCAGTGTCCAGCTACCCGTAGTTTCACTGCTGAAGCTTCTTGCCAGCACACCCACGGTCTGCGATGCCACGTTGGCCTGTGCACAAACCGCACAATAGCCGCTGAACTGCAGCATCGGCATTTCCGGATTGGTCGGCGCCGGCTCGTCGAGATCCTGCGCGAACAACCACCGGGGCAGGCCAAGGGCATCGAACAGGTAGTGAATCTGGGCCTGGGTAGACGAATTCACAATGATGCTGGCGCCACCGAGGCCGTCGATACCCCGGTACCAGAGGGCGGTATAGCTTTTCTTTGAGCCATCAATTTCGGGGCAAGTCAGTGCACTGAGCGGTATCATGCGTTCCGTGCCCGATTCACCGTACAGCGTGAAGGAGAACATCGCGTCGTTCTCAGCGAGCAAGGTGACCGACACCTGGCCAACCCGTGCCAGTTGCTGCTGGCTGCCGTCATTGGTCACGCGCAGCAGGTCCGCTGTCCAGATATTGCCGTCCACCGCCGGATTACCGGCGATGAACCAGACGGGTTGGCCGTCTTCGTCGTAGGTGTACCAGATCAGGGCCCGGCTGGACCCGCCGAAGTTATATTCATAGCCCTGCCCCAGGCCGGGCCTGGAACTGGGTTGCCACAGGCCGGGATGAAGCGGGATGGGTGTGCCTGAAAATTCAACATCGGCGCGGATTTCAAGCGCACTGGGAGTGCCGTTGCCGTTAATGAGGACGGCATACCAGCGCCCGGGCTGGAGCATAGCCCCACTGACGGTAAGCGCGGGGCCATTACCGTTACTGCCCGTGGCGGATGCCACCACGGGCGCATTTCCCCGCGCCGTAGCGAAGGGCGGATCGGTCAGTCCGTCATCAAAATCAAGCCTGGAAAGTTCCAGCGTCAGGCCATTGCTTTGCGCATTCGTGGCGCCTTGGGCCACCACGGTCAGGCTGCTCGCGCCGGCAGGCACGTCAATAAAGACCCGGTCGTGTACCGCGTCGCCATCCAGCGCCAGGCGGTGGGTAGTACCAACCATCAGTGGGAAGCTCGCCGGCGCCGCAATACCGGTCCGGTTGAAATGAACGGGAATGATGCCGATGTTGCTGGGCTGGTCACGGTTGGTGCCGATGCCCACGGCGCCCAGCCATTCCTCGCCGGGCAGTGCATTCACATTATCCCAGCTCAGGCGTACCTTGAATGACTCGTCCTTGGTGGTGATGCCCGGGCCGCTGGCTGCCAGTCTTGAATCCACGGCTGGCCCGATCACGGCGCTGATCAGCGTGGCCTCGTCACCCTGCGGACCCGAGCTGTCCCAATTTTGCACAATCACCCAGTAGTCCCCGGGGTCCGGAGACAGCAAATCACAATTTTCGATATCAATTGGAGTCGTACTTTCACACAGGAGCTCGGATTCTTCGGCGAATCCATTACCGTTCGAATCGCGCCCCACAAAAAGATCGAGATCAATGGCCGTTGATGATGGCGTCCGGTTATGGAACCACAAGGTGCCCTGTGGTACGTTAAACCACTGGGTCATGACGCCCAGGCTGTTGTCGAAGGGATCGTCATTGGTCGGGTCTTCGACCAGGGTTTCGGTAAATTCTCCGGGTTGGACCAGGCCACCGGCAGTAAATGTGGCATCCGGCATGGCGCTCAGTTGCTCGAGTTGGAATTCTTCCCAGCCTCCGTCCTGGTCGCTGTTTATGTTCCACCGCGAAGGCAGATCACCACCAAATGAGAACACCGCCACGCTCAGGTGCTGATTGGGTAGACCGGCGGAAGCCAATCTGATCTCACCAAAGACCCAGTCGCCAATGGTTTCAGGGTCAAGACTAATTTCAATCTCCAGGGTCTGTGAACCACCACTGGAAAGAGAGAAGTTGGCCGGCGTAATTTTGACTTGGACCCCGGCCGGGAAGTTTTCCGCACTTGCAGCCCAGGTTCCGCCGCCGGCATGGTCTGTTACGGTTCTGCTGAAGCTGCACTTTTCCTGGCAGGATTCGTTAACCATGCCGGGCAGGTTCAGGCTGGATGGGTCACCACCGGTGGCCGGATTGGCGTTCAGGAATTCCTGGCCACTGACCTGCATGAACAATCCAGCC
>JADFKH010000060.1 GCA_022565025.1 Pseudomonadota bacterium | reverse complement strand
GGTACTCGTATTTGGGTCATTCCTTACCGCCGGTCAGGCCATCAGCAGATGGCAATCAGATCAACCAGGTATTGGTGGAGCACGGCTAATTTGTTCTAAATCGCTGCATTACTATTCGCAAGCTGAGAATTCTTAGTCATACACAAATAATCAAAGACCAATCGAGTGTTTCGGTTTAACTGTCTCATTTTCTGCGCCACGCTGCCTGCCAGTTTTTTGGATTTAATGACGCCGACCGCGAAACGCCTTAAGCGAGTACAGTTCTCTGGGCCATGACCTGTTCGTATTGTGCTTCGATCTTCATCAAAATTCCAATCAATAATATAATGGTGACTTTCGATGCCCCAATGCTCTCGATTTGTTTTAAGTACTTGTGCTGCATTGGCTTGGTCATTCGTTTTGCTGGTAATGCCATAAACAAGTTCGGTTGATACTTTTCCTGTTTTTTTATTGATGCTTTCTCGTTCGATGGCAAAGGCCTGTCCCACATAGGGAAAATTGACATACCTATTCAGTGATTCGGTTATCCAGATTTTTCGCGTATCAATTCTGCCATGGTTAAGTGATGCCTGTTCGATAAAATCAGCTTGCTTTCGATCCTGAAAAAAGCATGCCACATCGTTGAGTAGCGTCGGTTGATTTCCTTTGACGGTAAAATGATAGTCAGCTTTTCGGTCTTCAACCAAATAGCGGGCAAATTCTCGTTGGGTTAACAGTGCATCAGCGGTAATGGTCTTGCCTTGAATTTTGATGGCATCCAGCAAGGGCGCTGCTGTTTTGATTTCGTTGGTACGCTTTAACTCGTCCTGATCGGCTACCGGCAACATACCGACTTTTTTTGGGTGTGACAGGTGTTCGATTGGTGACCCACAGCGCTCATGATGTGCGCTTGATGACCTTGCTCATCAATGGCATTGCACATGGTTTTGCCGTCGATTGCCAGGCTTTCATCTTTTTCGCCATAGGCTTCATTCCAACGACCCAAGGCACGATCTAATGCCACTGGGTCGACTCTAACGAGGACATCTCGAATCACAAATTCACTCGGTACAACATGGCTACCCTCCTCACGTCGACAGAGAAATCGCGCACGGGCTTTTTGACCAAGACTGTTTGCCCAATCTGACATCGCTTTGTACCCTTTCACCCCGCAAAGTGTCGCACCAGCGGCAATCGAAAGAACCGTCTTGAGCCGATGACGACGACCTTGGGCACGACGTGGGTCAGGTATATGTTTGAAAAAATCCGGGAGTGATTCCATTTGAATGGCGGTCAGTTTCATATTGGGTTTTCCATGTTGGTATGTTTTGTCAAGTACGGTAGCGGATAATATTGCTTGTGCGTTGCTGACTAATGGTTGAACAAAGATATTTTTGGGCGATTGAGCGGTTGGACTGTAGTGCTTAGTCGTTCTCCGGTACCCCTTGGTTTGGCCCAAATAAAGCCAGTTTGATGCTTTATAAATCGTTCCTGAAAACCGTTGCGGGTCAACAAACGTTTCGAGCAAAATGAGGGGGTGCCCAAAGGTCTTTGCCCAATCATCAGGCACTCTTTTTTTGCAAAGAGATAGCGTTTTGGACGCTAAATTTGGATAATGCCAGTCGGGCAAGATTAAAAAACGAGTATTATTCGCCAGCAAATGAAGACGATCATATTGATTGCGGTAATTCCAACCAATCCATTGATCTCGCACGGCACATTTTAGTGCCGCAGCAGAAAAACTCAGGAGCGCAATCCACTCGTCGCGCCAAATGGTGACATACCAGAGGCATTCACCTATTTTCCGCAACGTGCCCAGGTAATGATGCGCCTGCATCAGTGATTGAAATCGCTTTTCTTCCGATGGGAGGACCAGGCGAACAGTAATTTGATGAAGATTAAGCACCGCAGTCGTTAGTCGCTGTAAAAACAACGTTATACCCCCTGGTAAAACAAAAGTCCAGGAGTTTGTGCTTTTATTTGGTAGATTAGGATGTTAGGGGTAAGCACAAATTAGCCGTGTGGAGAATTTAGCCCGAGTTGACGGTCAGGGCATTAACCAGTACCTTATCGCTCCCGACATCGCCATTGCATCGCAGCTTATTTGCGGAGATCCAATGCAAGTACACAGTCAGATTCAAGACCCAGGGGGCGATTAGCTCAGTTGGGAGAGCGCTGCAGTCACATTGCAGAGGTCACTGGTTCGAGCCCAGTATCGCCCACCACCTAACATACTGTTTTCAATATTTAATTACCAATTTACTGCACAACATGCATAGGGTCTTTTTATTACGGGTACGCATGGGGTACGCAAAATCACCGCTGCTTTGCCGTATATCGCAGGCAATACTCATCGGTCATACCACCATAAGAAACGCGCCCAGGATCGATCTCAGGCGGTCTCCTACGCAAATTCGGGTTGATCTCTTACAGACAAAGTAGCTGGGGGGAGCAAGAGGTGAAGCTGCCAAGGTGGCACTTCAATGATGATTTGTTGTCTATTGGATGTATGTAGGTAATTACCGCTGATCTGTCTCGCGTCAACTACTTTGTCCGGTTTGACGACAATTATGATGGCCGGTTGAGTGTAAAAAAAAAGCACTACGTTTTCTTCTGATGTTTTCTCCGGTAACTTTCTCCATCGATTTCAATGATCGTGGCATGGTGGATAATCCGGTCGATGGCAGCCACCGTCATCAAAGTGTCCGGGAAGATCTGATCCCAATGACTGAAAGGCTGATTCGATGTGATAATCAGACTGCCGCTTTCATAACGGTGCGCGATAAATTCAAACAGGACCTGGGTCTCTGAGTCGGTTTTTTGAAAACAGTGTCAGGTCTTGCATTGCAATACTTAGCGGAAAACAGTGTCAGGTCTTGCATTGCAATACTTAGCGCACTATTGTAGAGTTATTCTATGGCCAGACCGGTGCGATTGGAGTTTGAAGGGGCGCTTTACCATGTGACTTCGCGTGGTGATCGACGTGAGGATATTTACGAGACCGATGAGGATCGTTTAGCCTTCTTGGGTTTGCTTGGCGCGGTTTGCGATCGTTGCAACTGGGTATGTCACGCCTATTGCCTGATGGGTAACCATTACCATATATTGGTCGAGACGCCAGATGCCAACCTCTCGCGCGGGATGCGGCAGTTGAATGGTGTGTACACTCGAAAATTCAATGTAGCGCACGGTCGAGTGGGGCATGTGTTCCAGGGGCGGTACAAAGCGATTGTTGTTGATGCAGATAAGTACCTGATGGAGTTGGCGCGCTACATTGTACTCAATCCGGTTCGGGCTAAGATGGTTGGTCGCCCTGAGGAATGGCCGTGGAGCAGTTATGTCGCGATGGGGAATCGCCGGGCAGCACCTGATTGGTTGGAAGTTGATGGGATGCTGGCCTACTTCGGAGAAAATCGAAGATCAGCAGTAAGTGCCTATCGACGATTTGTCATGGCCGGGATTGGCCAGCAGAGTCCATGGGGTCAGCTCAAGGGGCAGATATACCTTGGCGGCGAGCAGTTTCTGGAAGCGATGCAACACAGGTTGGACGGGCAGGATGATTCTGTTGAATTCCCCCGGGCCCAAAGGAGACCCAAGGCCAAATCGTTGGAATATTATGACCGGAACAGTAGCTCCCACAAGGATGCCATGCGCATGGCCTACGCATCAGGCGGTTTCACGTTGCAAGCCATTGCGGCCTATTTTGGGGTGCATTACAGTACTGTGAGCCGAGCAGTCAATGAACTGAAAGGGTAGAGGGTACGGTGTGGTAATGCAAGACCTGACACCGTTTACCCATAATCACCCTGCCGGTTAAACAGCATGTAAAGAGGTGGTCCCAAGAGGTTGTTCCATTCCTTTGGACAGCTAATCCCTATTCTATAAGTGGATTCCAGCCCATCGTTTAAGCAGCCAGGGTTAACGGGTGCTGTTGCAATATACGGCTTAATCAGACTGAGTTTCAAGCAAGGCTGGAAGCCGGTCCGGATCGCCGTCGATCGGTCCTGGAAATGCGAGACCCAGGATTTTCATCATCAAGGGGTAAACGTCTGTTACGTGGATGACTCCGGTCCTCGTTCCAGGGGCAATTCCGGGTCCCGAAGCCATGAAAATTCCCCTCATCTCCTTCATTTCGGGAGGCCAGCCATGATCGCCCGGGGTGATCTTGTTGCGCCGGGCCGATGAGGAGATAACCGCGCAGCCTGGATCTGCTTGCACAATTATATCGGGAAAACGGCGGCTGTCGTTAACCGCCCAGGATTCCGGTGCATCCTCGGGCAACAGGGCGCGGCCGCAATTCCATGCCCGGTTGATGGTGTCGCGAATTTCCACAACCCTGGTTTCATCCTCTTGGTCAAAATGAATGAACACATAGGGCCCGCCTTCCACCAGCCTGGCGCCATCCAGAACCACGTGCTGGTCGAGAATAAAGACCGGTTTTTGCTTTTGATAGAGGGCCTGCCCGTGATCGCTTACCAACACGATGTAGACATCCTCCGCGAAGGGCAATTTTTCAATGCCGTCCAATAACTGCCCAATCTGTTCATCTACACGACTGATGGACTCGATGCTCTCTGGTGATCCCGGGCCGTACCAGTGCGCGTAATCGTCCACTTCTTCGAAGTACAGCGTGATCAGGTGAGGGCGGACCTCTGCCGGTTCCGCCAACCATTTGAGAACTTGCCTGACGCGTTGTTCACCGCTGTCTTCAGTGTTGAATTTCCGCCAGTGAGTAGGCCGCACACCGCGCACATCCGCTTCCGTTCCCACAAAAAAATAGGCGGCGGTGACCATGCCCTGTTTTTCAGCCGTTACCCAGATGGGTTCTGCCAGGTACCAGCTTCCATCCTGGACCGTTGAACGCGTTTTGTAGTTGTACCAGCTGCCTGTTTCTTCACCCGGAAATTCATTGGCGACCAGTCCGTGATGGGCCGGAAGCATGCCGGTGGCGATCGAGTAGAAGTTGGGAAAAGTCAGGGTCGGAAAGGCAGGCTGCATGGCTTCGGCTTTCATTCCTCGCCCTGCGATGCGGTCAATGGCAGGCGTGGGATAAAGGTCCGGATAGTCCCAGCGAAATCCATCGATCGAAATCAGCACCAGATACGGCTTGTGCAACTGGTCCGGTGCATTTCTGCCGCCGGAACCCAGGCCAGATGCTGAAGCGCCGCCACAGAGCAACAATGCAAGGAAAATAAGCAGTGAAAAACGACGGATTTTAACGACCAGGCCACGCATTCTTGTTTTTGTTGACTCCCAGGTTGAAATGTTATTAGACCATAGGTTTGGGCCCTGGTCTCTATCTCCGGCCCATCCGGCGCAAGGCCTGTGGAGTGAATTTGGCCGGATTCATTTCCAAGTTGAAGGGCGGCACCGGTTTTCGGGGGTCCAGGCGATAGGAGACGAACCGCCCGGACTGGAGATCATGGTGGACTTCAATCGTGGTCCACAGTGTCGGTACGTCATAAAACACGATCGGGTGAGCCTCGGAAAATCGCCAGAGTTTACCCTTTGCATCGTAGTGGTCGGCCATAAGGATCTGGTAACTGTCCTCGTCCAGATAATAGGTCCGACGGGGATTAATGTGCCGCAGGCCTTCTTTGAGGCGGGCTTCTACCACCCATACGCGATGCAGTTCATAGCGCAGGTATTGCGGATCGAGGTGCCCGGCTTGTACCAGGTCGCCATAATCGAGATCATCGCTGTGGGCCCGGTAGGCGTTATACGGTACATACATCTCGCGCTTGCCGATGAGTTGCCAGTCGAAACGGTCCAGGGCACCGTTGAACATATCCGTCATATCGCTCACGTGCAAACCGTCGGTCGCGGAGCTCGGGTTGTCATAAGCCACGTTGGGTGCACGGATCACACGTCGCTGACCGGGGTTATACACCCAGGCCGAGCGGGGCTGGGCAACCGGGTTCAGCGATTCGTATACCAGCAAGGCAGAGCCGGCCAGCCGGGCAGGGGAATTCGTCTGTTGCAGGAAATACAGCAAGCGGTTGTCGATGCTCTCCAGCGTGGCGCCCGGCAGGTAGTAGAGTCCCAGTGTGCTTACCGTCATGGTGACCTCGTTGAACGAACCGTTAGCCGAGGGTGCTACCAGGCTGATGTGTCGCTTGGCGCCAGTCCCCTTGTAGCGCAAACGGTGGTTCCAGATCAGTTCATGGGCGTTTTCCGGGAAGGGGAAAGGCAGGCCTTCGGCCACGTCTTTAACCGCTTCACCGTTTTCCGCCAGCATTCCCGTGCGTCCGTTTTCCAGGGTTTTTTGATAAATACGCTGTGGCAGCGCCGCGCTTCGGTGCGTCGGATAGACGTCGATAAAGTAATCCGCATAGCGTTGCAACATGGCGCTATGCCCTGCGGACAACAGTCCGGCGGAATGATGCATGTTCTCCTGGTCAATGCGGAGCAGCGGAGTTTCGCCTTTGAACGGGTCCGGGTGGTGATCTCCGGGCCGGTAGTTCTCCGGAGGCCGGGTAATACCACCGGTCCACTCCGGTATGGTTCCAGCGGCATTGCCGGCTCGTTCGGCTCCAACCGGGGTGAGATCGGTTGAGAGGCGGTGGATTTCGCCAGGCTTCGCACCTGCAAACAGCCCCGTTGTCGCGGCGCTGAAGAGCAGGGTCAAATAAAAAGGCAATGCATTTTTCATGTGCACTGGATATATTACACTGACCCTGTTAACCGGTTTTCTGAACGGCGACCTTCGACTATAAGCAGGAAACTAATCCGGCATAATTAGAAGCGGAAACCAATAATGAACAAAAAAATTACGTGGCTCATCGGCATTACAGTGCTTATTTCAATTTTCTTTTTATCGCGATATACAGACACCCTAAGTTTAACCAGCAGCATCAAGATTGAAATAGAGCTTTCCCGGGACCTGACGGGTGATATCCAAATTATTTCCGCTGAAGGCAAAAAACCCGGTGATGTCAACTCGGTGGAAACAACGATCATCTTGAAAAATGTCAGCGACACTGAAAAACGAATTCTGGCAAAGGGCGATTGGCAGGATGCGCGTGGGGGCGCTTATGGAGGCAGCAGTTCCGTGCGAATCTTGGCGCCAGGCCAGGCACAGACCTTTCAGGCCGGCACCAACTCTCTGAATGTTTCCGTGTATAAATTCTCCGTCGGTTTAAGTGATAAGACGGAAGATGAACTGCTGACAGAAACTTTGGCCAATAAAGAGATACAGATTGCCCAAGGCCAGGGGATGACTTATACGGAATCCCCAACGGATTCAATTCCGCCATGGACGCCTCGTGGCGTAGCCAACGGTGAGCCGTTTAAAGCGGAGACAATTATCTTCAGACAGGATCATTTTCCGGATTGGAGGCTTGGCATCAGTGACCGTCAATTCGATGTATTAAAGGGTGCGGGGTATGAACGATTTACCCAAAAGGACCTGCAGACCATCTACATCGATTTGCCCCACGAACCCACCACCGGCAGTATCTTTAAGCGAGAGATGTCGTACGGCGGAGGTTATTTTCAAATTAAGCCTTCACCTTCTGCATTTGAGACCACCAGCTGGAATACTTCAATTGCTTATTACATTGAGATCACACAATGGAACAAGGGTCCTTCCAGCGATGTCAACTGCAATAGTTTGCAAGCGCTGACAGGCACTGCTTCAGGGCGTTTATACATCAGTTTCCAGGGGTCGGAGTACACCCTTGAGAATTCGTGGATTTCAGGCGTCTTCGAAGATGTGCCCATCGTGTATTGCGGAAAAAAGTCTAAAGCCTAGTCCCAGGCCTCGGGCGGCGGGCAGCAACACACCAGGTTGCGGTCGCCGTAAACGTTGTCAATCCGGCTGACGGGCGCCCAGAATTTGTTCAGGCGCAAGCCGCTGGCCGGGTAGACCGCCTGCTCCCGGCTGTAGCCGTGAGTCCAGTTTCCGGCCAGGTCTTCGACCGTGTGGGGGGCGTTCTTGAGGGGGTTGTCTTCGGCATCAGATGCGCCTTCCTCAATGGCGCGGATTTCTTCGCGTATGGACAACATCGCAGCACAAAAACGCTCGATCTCCGCCAGGGGCTCACTTTCGGTCGGCTCGATCATCAATGTGCCGGGCACGGGAAAGGACATGGTGGGTGAATGGAATCCGTAGTCGATGAGGCGTTTTGCGACATCCTCCTCGCTGATCCCGCAGGATTCTTTGAACGGTCTCAGGTCGATAATGCATTCATGCGCCACGCGTCCGTTGCGACCTGTGTAGAGGATCGGGAAAGCGGTGGCAAGGCGGCTGGCGATGTAGTTCGCGCTCAGGATGGCTACCTGGGTAGCCCTTTTCATGCCATCGCGGCCCATCATGGCGATGTAAGCCCAGGCTATCGGCAGAATACCGGCGCTGCCCCAGGGTGCTGCTGAAATCGCCGGGTTGTTTGCAAACACAGCACCCATCGACACCACGGAATGGCCCGGTAAAAAGCGTTCCAGGTGTTTGCCGACACAAATCGGACCCACCCCCGGACCGCCACCGCCATGCGGGATGCAAAACGTCTTGTGCAGGTTCAGATGCGAGACATCGGCGCCGAATCTGCCCGGCGCCGCGCAGCCTACCAGCGCATTGAGGTTGGCGCCATCGAGGTAAACCTGGCCGCCGTGTTGGTGAATCACTTCACAGATTTCCCTGATGTCCTCCTCGAACACACCGTGAGTCGATGGGTAGGTGATCATCAGGGCCGCCAGGTCTGCGGCATGGCTGGCCGCTTTTGCACGCAGGTCAGCGAGGTCTACGTTGCCCCGCTCATCGCATTTGACCACGATGATTTTCAGCCCGGCCATGGCGGCGCTGGCCGGATTCGTACCATGGGCGGATGACGGGATCAGGCAGATGTTCCGCTGCGAGTCACCGCGGGATTCGTGATAGGCCTTGATCGCCAGCAGGCCGGCGTATTCACCCTGTGAACCGGCATTGGGCTGCAGGGATACCGCGTCGTATCCGGTGCAGGCGATCAGCATCTCCTCGAGCTCGCGCAGCAGTTGCTGGTAACCCAGGGTTTGCTCAGGCGGCGCGAAAGGGTGAATGTCACAGAATTCCGGCCAGGTAATCGGCATCATTTCCGTGGTGGCGTTCAGTTTCATGGTGCACGAACCCAGGGAAATCATTGCGTGGGCCAGTGACAGGTCCTTGTTCTCCAGCCGTTTCAGGTAGCGCAGCATCTCTGTTTCGCAGCGGTTGTTGTAAAACACCGGGTGTTGAAGAAAGTCACTTTCACGCCGCAATGTTTGCGGGATCGCACAGTGGTCAGCAGCCAGCCGCCGGTCGATTTCAAGCACCGCTCCGTTTTCGTCCGTGCCGCTGAAGGCCCGTAACAGGGTTGCCACGTGACCGCGGGTGGTCTTTTCATTGACACTCATTCCCAGCACGGTCTTGCCGTCGCGCCTCAGGTTGATGCCGGCATCGAGGGCACGCTGGTAGACTGCGTCGGCGTCACTGGCATCGAGTTCAAAAGTCAGCGTGTCAAACCAGGTATCCGAACGGGGCTCATAGCCGATTGACTTTAGGCCTTCGGCCAGCAAACAGGTGAGCCGGTGAATCCGTGATGCAATTTTTTTCAGTTTTTCGCATCCGTGCCAGACACCGTAAAGCCCGCTGATCACGGCCAGCAGGGCCTGCGCTGTGCAGATATTGCTGGTCGCCTTGTCACGGCGTATGTGCTGTTCCCTGGTCTGCAGGGCCATGCGCAGGGCAGGGCGCCCCTTGGCGTCCTGTGAGACGCCGATGATCCGCCCCGGCAGGGAGCGCTTGTAGGCATCGCGGGTGGCGAAAAATGCGGCGTGCGGACCGCCGAAGCCCATCGGCACACCGAAGCGCTGAGCGGAACCCAGCACGACGTCTGCATCCATCTCGCCGGGTGGCGTCAGCAACACCAGGCTCATCAGGTCGGCGGCAACGCCAACCAGTGCATTGCCTTCATGCGCACGGGAGATCAGATCCCGATAATCGGTCAGCTCACCATTCAGCCCCGGGTATTGCAGCAGGATGCCGAAAAAATCACCCCTGGACAGTTCTTCATCTGGATTGCCGGCAACAATTTCGATGTCAAAGTAGCGCGCCCGGTTTTCGACCACGTCGCGGGTCTGGGGCAGGACATTCACATCCAGCAGAAATCGTGACGACTTGGATTTCCGGTTGACCCGTTGCAGCATCGTCATGGCTTCAGCCGCCGCTGTCGCCTCATCCAGCAGTGAAGCATTGGCAATGGGCATGCCGGTCAGGTCGCTGATCATATGCTGAAAAACCAGCAATGCTTGGAGCCGGCCCTGCGAAATTTCGGCTTGGTAAGGTGTGTAAGCGGTATACCAGCCCGGGTTCTCAAGTACATTCCGCTGGATGACGGCGGGCAGTTTGGTGTCGTGGTAACCCATGCCGATCATGCTGTGCTGAACCCGGTTCATCGAGGCGATTTCCCGCAAACGGTCAATGGTCTCTGTTTCGTTGCGCGCCCTGGGTAAATCCAGCGGTTCATCCAACTGGATGGAAGAGGGCAGGGTGGTGCTGATCAATTCGTCCAATGATGACACACCGATCGCGTCCAGCATGATCTGAACATGCTCTGCACTCGGTCCGATGTGGCGCATCACAAATTCACCGTGATCTTCCAGCATTGCCAACGGTGAATCCTCAATCTGTGGGGGCCTGTTGTGTTTCATTTCACCAGTGTACTGTCAAGCTTGTATTGATGGGTTCAGCGAGTCGTGAAGCGGTTGACCGTTAGGCGCGCCTCGCCGGTAATGGCGCGTCCTTACCCAGAGGTGCAACACCGCGGACGACCGCTTCACGGCTCGCCCGAAGGGAGCGACCCAGATGCTCCAATACGGCGTTGCAGTCCTTGAAAAGGACATGCCATTTCCTGCGAACCGCGTCTTGTCTTGGAACATCTGGGTAGCTCTGAACCCATCACTACAAGCTTGACAGTACACTAGATGATGAGGTGCAAATAATGATCAGCCAGCAGGAACACGAAAAGCAGCATCAGGTAAATGATGGAATAACTGAATGTTTGCATCGGCAAACTTTCGTCTTTGCCACTGAGCATACGCAGGACATACCAGAGAAATCCGATGTTCAGCACGGTCACACCGGACAGATACAGGAGGCCGCTCATTCCGGTCAGGAAAGGCAGGATGGTCACGATGATCAGCAAGATGGTGTAGAACAGGATGTGCCAGCGGGTGAATTGTACGCCGTGAGTCACCGGTAACATGGGTATGTCCGCGGCCGCGTAGTCATGTCGACGATGGATGGCCAGCGCCCAGAAATGAGGGGGAGTCCAAGCGTAAATGATCAGAAACAGGATCAGTGCATTCGGATCGATTGACCCGGTTACCGCCACCCAGCCCAGCACTGGTGGCGCTGCACCAGCAGCGCCACCGATGACGATATTCTGGGGAGTGGCGCGCTTTAGCCACACGGTATAGATGATGGCGTAGCCGATCAGAGAGAAGAATGTCAGCATTGCGGTTAGGGGATTCACCCAAACGACCAGCAAGATCATTGAGACCGCACACAGAATGAGTGCAAAGCACAATACCTGCCGTTCACCCAGTAAGCCCGAGGGTAACGGCCGGTTACGGGTCCGGGCCATCACGGCGTCTATTCTCTGGTCGAGCAGGTGGTTGATTGCCGCCGCCGAAGCAGCCGCCAGACCAATACCCAGCGTACCTGCGACCAAGGCATTCAATGGTGGCCAAGTGGGAACAGCAAGAAACATTCCAACTACCGCGGTGAACACGATGAGGTAAACAACCTTCGGTTTGCACAACTCAAAGTAGTGACTGGCAACAGATATCATGAATTCAAGCCCTCTGGGGAGTCGAGCCGTGCAACAGCCAGATCATCATGGCAAGCAGTAACGCACCAACCCCGTTGTGAGCCACTGCATTGGGCAGTGGCAGGTAGAGCAGGATATTTAGTATTCCCAGTGTAACCTGTGCCACCAGCAGGGTACCCAGCACGTACCCACCCGCTTGTGTCTCGGTGTTTCTTATTAGCCTCAAAGCGAGCCATCCCAGGATAATGAACACAAACAAAGCCCCTGTTCTATGGGTCATGTGGATGGCGACCCTTGAGGGAAGATCGAGTACACCACCTTCGTAATCAATGCCAATTTCTCGCCACACAATAAAACCTTCACGGAAGTCTGAATCCGGCCACATTTCACCCTGGCAGGTCGGGAAATCAGGGCACGCAAGGGCTGAATAGTTGGCGCTGGTCCAACCGCCCAGTGCCAGCTGTATGACCAGCACAAACAGCCCGGTGACAATTAACGGCCGAATCCGCACCAATGCCTGGCTCGGCGCGGAGAACCCGCTGCGGCAAACCAGCCATAACAGCATGCCGAACGTAGCAAGGCCACCCATCAGATGACTCAAGACCACGATGGGCCACAGTTTCAAGGTTACGGTCCACATGCCCAGTGCAGCCTGGAACAGAATCAGTACGAGCAGTAGTGCGCTCAGAAGACGCAATCCGGCCTGTCGGTTGGCAGATTTCCAGGATAGAATATTGAGCGCAAGCACGAGCATCACCAGCGCGCCGGCCAGGTAGCGGTGGACCATTTCTTTCCATGCTTTTTCACTCTCTACGGGTCGCTCGGGAAAAGCCCGGTTGGCTTCCGCTACTGCGGGAGCTTCCATGGGCCAGGAAAATTGACCGTAACAACCGGGCCAGTCCGGACATCCGAGCCCGGCGTCTGAGAGGCGCACAAAGGCGCCGAGAACAATCACACACAAGGCGACGATTGCAGCGATAGCGGCCAGTCGATGAAAAGCTGTGTGCATTATGGTTGGTCCAGTTTTTTTGAGATGGGATCACTACCGGCTTGGTAATACATCATAATATTCCCTAGCGGGGAGTGAAAATTTCATTGATCCTTGGAACTTTGTTGTTGTTGCTGCGCGCGCCGAACACCCAGTGTCAGCCAGATGATCATCGTCGCCAGCGACAGGGCAAACCACTGAAACGCATAGGCAGCGTGAACTTCCGGCCCCATTACAGCTGCTTTCCATTGCCGATCTTCGAACCCGCCAGGATCAGCGGGGTCAAGTTGCAGCAACCAGGGGGCCAGGGGCATGCCCAGGGCGTCGCTCACGGTCTCCAGCTCGAGGTAGGTGACAAGCTGAGGCCACTTGTCAGTAACCAGTTCATCCCGCTTACCGAGTCGGAGTCCATCCGTCGTTGGCTTTTTGAGTATGCCGTTGATCGTGTGCAGAGAATGTTCAGTGGGCACCGGGGGCAGATGGAGACGGTCAGGCGGCAAGGGTAACCAGCCACGGTTCACCAGGACGGTAGTGCCGTTGTGCAGAATAAAAGGTGTCAGGACGTGAACACCGGCCCGGCCATTCAGGATTTTGTTATCCAGCAGTACATGACGTGTGTCGTCGAAGTGCCCGTAGGCCTGTACGCGGGAGAATCGATAGTCTTGTTTCAAGGCCTCCTCGATACTCAGCCTGGGAGCGTTTTCAAACTGGTCAAGCAGGCTTTGTTTGTCCTCCTTGCGCTCGAGTTGCCAATTGCCCAGCCAGACAAAGGCAGCAGCAATTGCAATGAGTGCAACGCTTAGTCCCGGTGATGGTTTGAATTGCATTTTTTTAAATAGATATAATAAGTGGACTATCACTTCCCGGAGCGATCATCATGGCCATCAAAATCCTGACGATCCTGGTTCTAATCACCATACTCTACAGCCTGGCGTCTTCCTTTATTTTCCTGATGAAGGACAAGGGTGAAGGTGACCGGACCATCAAACGTCTGATCTGGCGAATTGGCCTTTCCATTGTACTCTTCCTGTCGCTTTGGGGGGCTTACCAGCTAGGCTGGATTGAGCCGAAAAGCGGCCCGGTTCGTGTGCCTCCGTTGTTTCAGGTAGATGAGTAATCCCGGTTGGTTGGCATCAATAAACGTAAACGAAAATAAACAGGCCCAGCCAGAC
>JADFKH010000241.1 GCA_022565025.1 Pseudomonadota bacterium | reverse complement strand
CCGCCCACTGCGCCGCCTGGGTCTCTTTGCCGCCGAAAGCGCCACCCATTCGGCGCACTTCCACGGTCACGGCGTTGTCGGCCCGGCCCAGTGCCAGTGCAACCAGGTGCTGGAGCTCAGTGGGATGCTGGGTGGAGGAATAGATCAGCATGTCGCCATCCTCCTGCGGCACGGCCATGGACGCCTGACCCTCGAGATAAAAGTGGTCCTGGCCGCCCATGTGCAGTTCACCCTTTAGCCGGTGTGTAGATTGCTCAATCGCCTGGGCCGGGTCGCCACGTTTCATTTCATGTGGCGGGGTGACCCAGGATTTTTGGGTCATGGCCTCATCATAATCCAGGATCGCCGGCAACTCTTCGACCTCGATTTGCGCCAAGCGCGCCGCGCGACGGGCAATTTCCCGGTTTTCTGCCGCCACCGCAAACAGCGGCTGCCCGTGGAAGTGAATTTCCCCGCTGCACAGAATCTCTTCGTCCCGGATATGCATCGGGCTGATGTCATTGAGCCCCGGAACGTCCTGTGCGGTAATCACCGAGACGACGCCTGGCAGGGCCTCGACGCGGGCAAGGTCCATCTTAAGAATCCTGCCGTGGGCACAGGAACTGGCGCCGCAACACACGTGCAGCAGACCGGCTGGTTCCAGGATGTCATCGACATACACGGCCTCGCCCGTCACGTGCAGGGTCGCGCTGTCATGGGCGATGGCTTGATGCACCACGCCGCTTTTCTCCACGACTTCCTTGTTCGTGATATAGCCCTTCCTCACCTCGATGGAACTCATGATCTGTCCGCCTCACCGATCACTGGTATTGGGACTACTTGCAAGGCGGCCAGAGGTGGGGCCACCTGTACGGGCTCCGTCGTCGTGGTTTCCAGGTAAAAGCGTTGCAGCAGGTTCTGCGACGCCAGCATTCGGTATTCGCCGCTGGCCCTCCAGTCGGTCAGCGGCTGGTAGTCCTGTGCCATCGCGGCCATGGCGCGGTCGATGGTTTCCTGCGACCAGCGTGCGCCAAGAAGAACGTTCTCTGTTTGACGAGCCCTGGCCGGAACTTCGGCCATCCCGCCGTAACAGATGCGGATCGACTGCACGATTTCACCTTCCAAGCGCAGTGCAAAAGCGGCGCAGACAGCGGAAATATCCTGATCGAAGCGCTTGGACAACTTGTAAACCCGGAACTGCAGGTCCGCGTGAGCCCCCGGGTCAGGCAGTGGCAGCAATACCTGTTCCACGCATTCACCGGCCCTGAGATCCTGCTTGCCGTACTCGATAAAAAAGTCTTCCAGATCCAGTTCCCGTCGACCGGCGGCGCTGCGCAGAACCAGGCGCGCCCCAAGCGCGATCAGCGGTGGAGGCATGTCGCCAATGGGCGATCCATTGGCGATGTTGCCACCGATGGTGCCGGCATTGCGCACCTGCACCGCGCCGAGGCGGGACAGCACCGGCCTGAAATCCGGATAGAACTTACACAAGGCTCCCATCGCGCTGGTATAACTGACCGCCGCTCCAATCTCCAGGCAAGCTTTTCCTTGATTGATTTCGAGTCGATGCAGTTCGGGCACATTGTCGGTATAAATCAAGGTGTTGATGATCTGCAGTTGCTTGGTGACCCACAGCCCAACATCCGTAGCACCGGCAACCATGACTGCATCCGGATGCCGGGCGAGCAATTGGCACAATTCATCAATCGATCGCGGCGAATAAAACCGGCGGCCTTGGTATTCCAGTTGCAGGCCGTGTTTTCTCCCCATCGCCCGGAGCGCGCTCACGGTCTGTTCGCGATTCGCGCTGAAGCTGTCATCTACGGGCCTTGCCAGGACTTCCTCTGCGGCCCGGGCAATGGGTGCATAACCCGTGCAGCGGCACAGGTTGCCGGCCAGGCCCTCGTCAATGGCCGCCCGCCCGACTCCGCCCGGCTTCCACCCTTCATCATGGGCCATGGCAAAAAGGCTCATCACGAAACCCGGCGTGCAGAAACCACACTGTGAGCCATCGTGGTCCACCAGGGCCCGTTGCACCGGATGCAGGTCATCCGATGCCAGGTCCTCGACGGTAATCAACTGCTTGCCATCCAGCGTGGCGAGAAACAAGATACAGGCGTTGAAAGCCCGGTAGCGGATGGCATCACCGCGCAGTTCCCCGATCACCACGGTACAGGCGCCGCAGTCGCCTTCCGCACATCCTTCCTTGGTGCCCACTCTTCGCGCCCCGATGCGCAGCCAGTCGAGCACCATGGTCTGAGGATCGAAGTCCTTGACCTCGACCAACTTGTCGCCCAGCAAAAAGCGGACAGCGTCAGACATCAGCTTCCTCGATAGGTGCTGTAGCCGAACGGCGAAACCAGCAGGGGAACATGGTAGTGCTGACTTTCATCAGCGATGCCGAAGCGGATCACTACCTGGTCCAGAAATTTCGGTTCCGGCAATGTTTCCCCGCAGGCCGTGAAATAGTCCCCCGCATGAAAGACCAACTCGTATTCACCGGCACGGAACTCGTTTTCCGGCAACAAGGGCTCATCGCAGCGCCCATCGTTGTTGGTCGTCGCGCTGCACAGATGGTGGCGGCCGTCGTCGATACGGTACAAGTCGATCCGTACACCCGCGGCAGGACGCCCGTGGGCGGTATCCAGTACATGCGTGGTAAGAAATCCCATTGATCACCCGAGGCTGAATGGCGAGTCTGCTGCTGTGCAAACGCAAAGCCCGCATATTGCACGAAGGAGGACCCGTAAATCTTAAAGGAGTATAAGGCGCATCAAAGCCCTTTTTCTAGAAATTCACATAAACAGGTGGACGAAATTCGGCCAGATACCGGTATTGATGAGTGCCATGCTCATGGCTGGCGCCACCAAAAGAGTGACGACAATGGCCCAAACCGTCGCCCATTTAATGCGTTTCTCAGTAAACAGGTCGTGAATCAAGACCGCCAGTAGCAGGAACACTCCGCAGGCTAATGCAAATGCAATTTCTGGCGGCATGTCCAAGGTTGAAAAGACGGATTTAGTGAAATTGGTGACCGGTGTGATGCGGCCAATCCTATCCAGTGCGGGAAGCACGATGTTCAGTGAGGCGAAAAGCATCAGCCGCTTATGTGCTGCAGGCCGATGCCGCAGTAGGACGGCGGACAGTACGCAGATGGAGAACGAGTTCAATGTATTCAGGTTACCAAAGGCGCGGCCAGGGTCATCTTCAATGAATGGCACATGCCGAAACGCCAGCGTTATCAGGCTAACCACTACCACGCCAACAGCAACAACCACTCCAGCGACACCGAGTCGGCGGTGAATTGCCGTACGGTCTGTTGCGATCAACCATGTTTGCACGAACGCCAGCGAAAACCAGATCGTGAGGACAGTGCCGTGCACGTACAGTTGCGCTGGAATTTCTGGCAGGTCAAAAAGGACTCTCAGGTAAAGGGTATGCGCGAAGCCCACCAGCACAATTACCAGCATCAATCCGGTAATGACAATGAAGAACCTGTCTCGACGTGGCCGAACAGCAGCAACTACGTTACCTGGTGGTATGTCTGCCATAGAACGACTCCGTTTCGTCGACAATATCCGTCGACTTTGGGGCAAAGGGCTTTTATT
>JADFKH010000059.1 GCA_022565025.1 Pseudomonadota bacterium | reverse complement strand
CGCCAGCTTTTTGGCTGCACGGCTGGCGGTTTTACGCTCGTGCTCTTTCAGGTGCAGCTTGCGGATACGTATCGATTCCGGTGTTACTTCCACCAATTCGTCATCCTGGATAAACTCCAGTGCTTGCTCCAGCGTCATGATGTGGGGCGTTGCCAGTAGTACGTTGTCATCCTTGATCACGGTACGAATATTGGTCAGTTGCTTGGCTTTCAGCGGGTTGACAGTTAAATCGTTGCCCCGGTTGTGGATGCCGATCAGTTGCCCTTCATAGATATTTACACCCGCCTCAATGATCATGCGGCCACGGTCTTGCAGATTGAACAGTGCATAGGCCACCGCTTTGCCGGTGCTGTTGGAAATCAGGACGCCGTTGTTACGGGTAGATATCGGGACCGGATTATAAGGGCCATAATGTTCAAAAGTATGGAACAAAAGGCCGGTCGCGGCAGTGACCGTGCGGAACTGTGACTGAAAGACGATCAGGCCGCGAGCCGGAATGATGTAGTCCATGCGGATGCGGCCTTTGCCGTCGGGCTGCATGTCCTGCAGCACACCGCGGCGCTCGCCAAGCCGTTCCATGACCGCACCCTGGTAATCGGATTGCAAGTCTACCACCAGCAGTTCATAAGGTTCCTGGGTTTCGCCGTTGTTGGTTTGCAAGATGACTTCCGGCCGGGAAATAGCCATCTCGTAACCTTCCCGGCGCATGGTCTCGATCAGGATGGACAGGTGCAACTCCCCCCGGCCTGACACCTTGAAGCGTTCCGCGTTTTCCATCTCCTCGACGCGCAAGGCCACGTTATGGCTGGCTTCGCGCAACAGGCGTTCGCGCAACCGCCGGCTGGTTAGGTACTTGCCCTCGCGGCCGGCAAAGGGTGAATTATTGACCCTGAATGTCATGCTGATGGTGGGCTCATCCACGGTCACCGCGGGCAGTGCTTCGGGCACGTTCCGGTCGCACAGCGTGTCGGAGATCCGCAGCTTATCCACACCGGTCACGGCGATGATGTCGCCAGCCTGAGCAGACAGCACTTCGACACGGTTAAGCCCGTGAAAGCTCAGTACCTGCAGTATCCTGCCATTGCGCTGCTTGCCATCACGGTCGATCACGCAGATTTGCTGCTTGGGCTTCGCGCTGCCCCGCTGAATCCTGCCGATGCCTATTACACCCACGTAGGAATTGTAATCCAGTGCTGAAATGCGCATCTGGAACGGCCCGTCGATATTGACCAGCGGCGGAGCTACCTCCCGCACGATGGTCTCGAACAGAGGCCTCATATCCCCATCGCACACCGTGTCTTCCAAGCTGGAGTAGCCTCGCAAAGCCGAAGCATAGACGACCGGGAAATCCAGCTGCTCATCAGTCGCACCGAGCCGGTCGAACAATTCGAAAGTCTGATCTAAAACCCAGTGAGGGCGGGCACCGTCACGATCAATTTTGTTGATCACGACAATTGGCTTGAAACCCATTTCGAAGGCTTTTTGAGTGACAAAACGGGTCTGCGG
The DNA here is from genome assembly GCA_022565025.1 of Pseudomonadota bacterium. Lineage (GTDB taxonomy): Bacteria > Pseudomonadota > Gammaproteobacteria > Xanthomonadales > SZUA-36 > JAJRRA01. The sequence goes on along the minus strand of JADFKH010000059.1, from coordinate 12,450 downwards.
CATGGGCCCGTCCACCGCATCCACCAGCAGCAGGACCGAGTCCACCATGCTCAGGATGCGCTCTACCTCGCCGCCAAAGTCGGCGTGACCCGGAGTGTCTACGATATTGATGTGGTAGGTGTCTTGGCCGTCGTTCCAGATGATCGCCGCATTCTTGGACAGGATTGTGATTCCGCGCTCACGCTCGAGTTCGTTGGAATCCATCACCCGCTCGGGCGTAGCCGCCCGTTCGCCCAGTGTTCCCGACTGCAGCAGCAGTTGGTCCACGAGCGTGGTTTTGCCATGGTCGACATGGGCAATGATGGCAATATTCCGGAGCTTTTCGAGCACGATTCCGTCCCTTTTTGCAGGCGGGCGCACGTTACAGGGTTTAAGGTAACAAATCAATGATAGTCCGCTGCCCGCTCCCGCCGCCTTGCAGATTCAACTGAAGCTGGGTTAGTCCAGAGTAAAGTGCCAGAGTAAATAGGTAGGCCGCGGAAAACAAGCGGTTAGCCCAGCCCGGCAACCTGCTATTCAACCATGACCGCAACCTGCGTCCTGAACTTTTCTGAATCAAGAACTAGCTCAGATTTGGCGCAGTGATGAATCTTGGTGATGACATCCACAAGCTCACTCATCGAGCTACATCATGCTCCGTCAATCCGATGGCAACCTACAGAGGTGTTTTACCAAATCCAACGTCAGCCAAGCCTGCCAATATGTGTCGGCTTACTCTGGCACTTTACTCTGACCCCATCATTTCTTCCATGGCGATGGTAATGGGTTCCAGCTGCGCAATGGCTGAATGTAATCGAGCACGGCGAATGGTGCGGTTAAAAAGTACCTTGTTGGCCGGGTTCAGAGCGCAGAGCTGAAATACATTTTTTGCTAAGTCGATACCAAGTAGTATACTGACGAATCTCGGCGGATTGACAAATTGGTAGACAGCGCCAACTATTTCGAGGAGCGCCAGACTGTAGTAATTCGGTTCTCGAATATAATCTGGCCGGGCGAAAAAGAAAATCACAAAGGAGGCTTTTGAGATGGAAGACAAGTGGATGATTCGAGGCGTTGAATACACTAATTGTAACTGTGCCTATGGATGTCCGTGCCAGTTCAATTCGCCCACTACCCACGGTAAATGTGAAGCGGCAGTCGGCGGACAGATTGAAGAAGGGTACTTCAACGACACCCGTCTGGACGGTTTGAAATGGGCGATGTTGCTCAAGTGGCCAGGAGAAATTGCGGAAGGAAACGGAACACAGCAGGCTTTTATCGATGAACGTGCCGACGATGCCCAGCGCGAAGCGCTTCGCAAGATCCTTTATGGTGAATCAACTGCCCCAGGTGCCACGCATTTTTTCGTTTTCAACAGCACCATGTCGGACGTACGCGACCCACAGTTCGTCTCCATTGAATTGAGTATTGACGTCAATGCTCGCCAGGCTAAACTGAAAATTGCGGGCATCGTGGAATCGACTGGAACGCCTATGATTAACCCTTTCTCGGGCGAGCCATCAAGAGCGCGAATCAATCTGCCTGACGGGTTCGAGTACACCATCGCTGAGGTGGGATCGGGAAAGACGAAGTCACAGGTAGCCGGTCTGGAGCTTGATCTGGACGGGAGCCATGGTCAGTTCAATACTCTCCACATGAATCAAGACGGCGTCATTCGATAGAGCACAGAGCGTTTTCTATATCACCATCTGAGAATGCGGTTCTGATACGGGAAGAGCCAGAAAAGAGCGAGGGAAAAGAGCCAGGACATCCACCACTTAAGATGGAAAAAAAACAAGAGCCAGGACATCCACCACTTAACAAAAAGAGCCAGGACATCCACGGAAAGAGCCAGGAAAAGAGCCAGGACATCCACCACTTAAGAAAAGAGCGAGGACATATATGGACGCCGCCCGTGAATCAAGTGTTATTTCGAGCTTTTTGGACTCAGATCGGTTTTCTCGCAGCGAACAAGTTCCTCCCTCCTTCGAAGGCCTTGTCGCTCAAATTGTTGCTGCCAAGCCCAATAAAGAAACAGTCTGCTGACATATATTCGGGTTCTTGATGGAGCTTTATTACGCTCCGACCCAGGATGAGTTTCGAGATGCCCCGGGGCCTATACATCCACTCGGTGTATGAACCATGTCCTCGTTCAGGCTCTCCCAGGGCAGTTAAACTTATTGCCTCATCGGCTGGGCAGACTCATGCGGCAGGTTTGAAAGCCTGCTTCATATCAAAAGGTTCACCGGTGGTGACGATCACCCAGGAGATGCGGGTCAGTTTATTGGCCAAAGCCACCACGGCTTTATTAAAACCCTGGCGGTCAATGATCGGTTGCACCCAGCGTGCCAGCAATGGACGGTTCTTCAGCCCACGGCTGATCACAGATCTCGCACCATGAATCATCAAGGTGCGCAGATAACGATCACCACTCTTGGTCACGCCCCTGAGTTGGATCTGGCCACCGGTACCGTACTGGCGTGGTACCAGTCCTAACCAGGCGCTGACTTGACGGCCGCACTTGAACTGTCGACCATGGCCAATGGCTGCGATGTAAGCAGACGCGATCATCGGGCCAATGCCTGGTAGTACCAGTAAGTTGACATAGGTCGGGTACTGTTCTGCCAGTTGTACGATCTGCTGATGAAAGGTGACCATCGCTTGACGTACATCAATCAAGTATCGATGTTGATCAGCCAACGCATAACGGGCTACCGGAGACAGCTCATTACTGCCATCTTCCAATGCCTCAGGTAAGTGTGAGATGAGTGACTTAATACCCGCAGGAAAGATAACCCCATATTCCCGACCCAGGCTACGGATCTGGTTAGCCAGTGCGGTACTGTGCTGTACCTGCCGTTGGCGCAAACGATGTAACAGCTGAATATCTTGCTGTTCAACCGTCTTGATTGGCACCGGATGCAGTCCGGGCCGCTGTGCGGCCTCACAGATGGCCAGCGCATCGCGGGCATCGCTCTTGCCGCCGCGTACAAATGGTGTGACGTGTTGGGCGGGCACCAGCAGCACCTTATGACCCATGGCTGCAAATGTCCGGCCCCAGTAATGGGCACTGGAACATGCTTCCATGGCGATGGTAATGGGTTCCAGCTTGGCAATGGTTGAAGGTAATCGAGCACGGCGAATGGTGCGGTTAAAAAGTACCTTGTTGGCCTGGTTCAGAGCGCAGAGCTGAAATACATTTTTTGCTAAGTCGATACCAAGTAGTTTAATCTTCATGTGGACGCCTCCTCTTGCGTAGATGACTGAGTGACCTGCAGGCCTGATGGTCTGCCAATACCAGTGTGGCGCATTGCGACGCCGGTGCGATAGATGGAGGCGTCCATCTCATCATCCATATCTTTTTGTGCAAAAGCCGTGGGTGTCTGGAATGGCACTAAGTTAAGGTCGATTTGCACGTTTTGCGCCGCGGTGTGGTACTTCTCTCATTTCATGTCGGGGCGAAGTCATTAACTGGAAGTTTTTCTTTCGTCGCTTAAGGCATCTTGGCTCTTTTCTTCCTGGTCTCGATAAGACAATGGTGGCGGCGATGGCCTCGCGTAAAAGGACCATTAAGCGCTGCCTCTCGCGCATTCCGAGATCGTTTCGATTGAGCATCGGTTCCCATTGTCGTAGCGCCTGTACACTGGCCTTAAAACTGATTCGGCGCTGTGACACTTTGCTTTCTTTTGCAGCATTAAGCATGAGCAAGCGAATGCAGTTGTAAACGATCAAATGTATCAGAATTTCCTTACGCACCATCGCCGGGGTTCGACATCGCAGGATGTCCATACCCATGGTGGTTTTGATATCGCGGAAGAACAATTCAACATCCCAACGCTGATAATAAAGATCAGCGATGTCGGTAGCGCTGTAGGTTTGTGCATCGGTTAAAGTGGTGACGATATAAAAACTTTGAACCCTAAAACCCGGGTTGTCGACAACCACCTTTATCTGCCGTAATGTCAGTTGTTCCGGTAATGCCTGCCATTCTTCTTTGCTGTAGCTCGCCGTTTTGTTCCATTTAGGTTTGGGCCATTGGATCAGTAAGTCATTGTGTGCCAGTACGGCCAAGGCTGATCCGACTTCAACCGGCTTGCGAACCCCTAAGCTGATCACAGAATCCACGCCCATTTGTTGGAATTTATCCACATCGTAATAACTGCAAAAACCCTTGTCACCCAAGAAGATATCACCAGCTTGGAACTGATCGTGTTGCTGGCGCAACAGGGGCAACTCATGGTTTTTGCGACTCCCAACTCGGTGACTTAGCAAAGCGCCAGTGTGTAGACAAAAGCAGGCACAGACCTTGGCCTGAGGAAAGCTGCAACCTGGTTTTTGTCCACGCGTTTGCGGCCAGACTGCCTGATTTTCCGGGGTGTCAGGCATACTCAATCCGGTTCCATCGACGACCACTACTCGTCGGCCTTTCCATCGTTCAGAGCGACCCTGGTCAGTTAGTGTGTGGTCGGTGCGCGTCAGGATCTTTTCCAGATCGCTGAGGGGAAGCTTGGCGCGTGCCTGGCAATAAGCGGAAGTGGAAGCTGAAGGTGATGGAAGTGACCGACTGGCTGCCAGGGCTTGTATCTTGCGCACCACTTCCTGGCAACCGCCATCGGCATCCAACACCTGGGAGAAGAAGGCCCAAAAGGTATTGGTTTTACTGAACACGCGACGACGGCTGAACGATCCTGCGGGGCCATTTTCTAACACCTTCGAAGGAATGAACTGAGCAAAGCATTCACCCAACGAACTAATCGAATGGAGTTTGATTCTCGCCAGGTTATCGGCCAATTTATGAGGTAGTGAACGTGGCTTGCGGCGTAGTGTCGACAGATGAAATCCGGGGAGATATAAGCTGCTGTTTTTCATGTCGTATTATCTCATAACACGACATGAAATGGGCTCAAATATTCATGCTAAAGTGGCTTAACTTAGTGCCATTCTGGACACCCATCATTCTGCAATTTTATTACATCAATTTGAGGAGATTTTCCTAGCGGCAGGTCTGCTCAGGCATCTAAGCTGGCGCCTCAAATCAACTCCGAATCCGCCATAATCTCCACGATCGCCGGCCCCTCGAAGGCCAGCCCTTGGACGATGGCCCGGTCCAGTTCATCCGCGCTTTTTACCCGGATACCGAAGCCCCCGCACAGCTTGGCGTAGCTGGCGAAGTTAGGGTTGTGCAGCGAGGTCTGCCATACGGGCCACTGGCCGGCGAGCTGTTCCTTGGAGATCTTGCCCAACACCGTGTTGTTCAACAGGATGTGGGTGATGTCCATGTTGTATTTCACCGCGGTGGTGAACTCGGCCAGGTACTGCCCGAAGCCGCCGTCGCCCGAGATCGACACCACCTTGCGGTCGCGGTATTCATCGAAGTCCTGGGTGGCGGCCCAGGCGCCCATCGCGGCCGGGAAGGCGAAACCAATTGAGCCCAGGTAACCTGACATCAGGATGCGCTGGCGCCGGCACTCGAAGTAGCGCCCGAAGGAATAGGTGTTGTTGCCGACATCCACCGGGATGATGGCATCAATGGGTACCAGGCGGCTCATGGCCTCGAAAATGGAGGCCGAGTTCACGCCGCGACCGCGGTCATCGGCCCGGCGGCTGGCTTTTTCATCTCGCCAGATGGCCCACCGCTCAGCCAATTCGGGGCGCTGGTCGATGGTGTCGACAGCGCTCAGATGCCCGCTAAGAATCGTTGCCGTCATGCCAATCTCACCCCATACCGGCAGCGTCACCGGGTGGAATTTACCCAGCTGCATGGCCTCGAAATCCACCTGGATGATGGTGCGCTTGGTGGTGATGCCGGTGTGGTTGGAGAATGAGGAGCCCAGCGCCAGGATCAGGTCGCATTTGTTCATGAACCAGCTGGCGATGGGCGTACCTGAACGCCCCAGCACTCCGGCTGCCAACGGGTGGTCGTCCGACACCTGGCCCTTGGCCTTGAAGGTTGTCAGTACAGGCGCGTTCAAGATTTCGGCCAGCAACAGGATCTCATCCATGCAATCGCGCGCACCGTAGCCCACGACGAGGATTGGTCGCCGGCTGCCGCGGATCAGACGCAACGCTTCGCGCACGGCGGATTCGGGTGGAGAGATGCGGCTATCGGCCAGTCGACCATCGGGGCTGCCTGGCTCAGCATCGCCCGCCGGCAGGGTCTGCACATCGTCGGGGAAAATCAGATGTGCTACATCGCGCTGCACGATGGCGTTCTTCATCGCCAGGCTGACCAGCTCGGCGTGCTTGGAGGTGTGCAGCACCGTTTGCGAGAAACGCGCCACTGGCTCGAAAGCAGCGGCCAGGTCGACTTCCTGGAAGGCGCCTGGCCCGAATACCTGCACCTGAACCTGGCCGGTCAGGGCCAGCACTGGCGCGCGGTCGACCTTGGCGTCGTACAATCCGGTCAGCAGGTTCGTCGCCCCAGGCCCGGCAATACTCAGGCAGGCCGCCGGCTTTCCGGTCAACTTGGCATAACCCGAACAGGCGAAGGCAGCGGCACCTTCGTGGCGGATGCCGTAAAAAGTAAGCTCGCCATCGGCCTCACGCCGGCGCAGCGCATCTGCCAGCCCTAGGTTGGAATGCCCCACCATGCCGAACACTGTGCGAATGCCCCAGTTGACCATGGTCTGCGCCATCACGTCCGAAACCGTAGGCACGTGATCAACATCAGAATCGAGCCCGACAAAGATTTCCCCGTCGCGCACCTCCACCGGATACAACACCTGCCCGGAATCCTCGTGCCCGCCCGGCGGCAGTCCAGTGACCGGGTCGAAATCCCAGCCATGCCAGGGACAACGCAACCAGCACTGGCCATCCTCACTGCGTTCAATGGATCCCTCACCCAGCGGCCCACCTTGGTGCGGGCAGCGATTTTCCATCGCCGTGAAACTCCCATCGATATGGGTCAGCGCCATGCCGTGCGTGCCAGCCGTCACCGTCATCACGCGCCCTTCGGGCAGGTCATCCACATGCGCTACGCGATGCCACTGAAGCTCAGTCATAGTATCTCCTGTTGAATTCAACTCGAATATTTGGGCTCAAAGTGAGCTAACCTGGGTTAGCCCAGAGTAAAAACTACTCTAGCGGAAAAAGACGCGAATTATTACACTTACCCTAAATATTGCGAACAAATTTTTCCACTGAAACCCGTTCCGGAGCCAAATGATCGTTGATGACCTGAAAAAGATCTACGCGGAGCTGTCCGATGCCGTAGATAGCCTGAGCTTCGCCGAGCCAACGACCCATGTCTATAATCCGTTGAACTACGCCAGAGATCCGATCGAAAAATATCTGGCTGTGGCAGGGGCGAACAAGAAGGAGGCCGTCTTCCTGGGCATGAATCCCGGCCCCTGGGGTATGGCACAGACCGGCGTCCCTTTCGGCACTGTTAACTTGGTGCGCGATTGGATCTGCATCGAAGGCCCGGTCGGCAAACCGCCGAACGAACATCCAAAACGACCCATTGTCGGATTTGACGTGGAACGAGAGGAAGTCAGCGGCAATCGATTCTGGGGCTGGGCGAAGGACCGATTCGGCACCGCGGATCAGTTTTTTGAGCGTTTCTTTGTCGCCAATTATTGCCCGCTGGTGTTTATGCAAGTATCCGGCAAGAATCGTACCCCGGACAAACTGCCGGCCGCTGAAAAAGAAGAACTATTTCGACACTGCGATCACGCATTCCGCCAGGTTGTCCAAACGCTGGAACCGGATCTAATCATCGGCATCGGAAAATTCGCCGAGGATCAGGCCAAATCTGCGCTCGCCGGCTTAGAAGTACGAATCGGGCGAATCCTCCACCCCAGCCCGGCGTCGCCAATCGCGAACCGGGGCTGGCAGCAACAAGCCGAAGCACAATTGAAGAAGTTGGGTGTTCGGCTGCCGAGACCAACAGCAAAAATCTAGTGAGTGAAACCGCGCAATGATCAATGCAAATAGTGATTGAAGAAATTCACAGTACGACTCCAGGCAAGCCCGGCCGCTTCCTCGTTGTATCTCGCCTGGCTGGTGTCGTTGTGAAAACCATGGCCGGTGCCAGGGTACATGTGAAGACTGTATGACACCTGGTGTTGATCGAGGGCCTGGCGGAAGTCCGGGATCATGGCGTTTACCCTGGGATCGTTGCCCGCGTAGTTCATCATCAGCGGCACCTTGACCTGCGCCACCTGCTCGGCACTCAGCGCACGGCCGTAGAACAGAACCGAGGCATCTGCGGCAGGAGTGGCCACGGCACATTGCAGTGAAACACCGCCACCGTAGCAAAAGCCCACGCTGCCCACCTTCCCGGTACAGTCATCCCGAGATTTCAAATAGCCGATGCCCTTGATCACATCTGCAGTAATCGTATCGGTATCGGCCGCACGGAACTTGTCGCGGGCGGCTTCTTGATCTTCAGGCGCGCCGCCGGCAAAACTAAGCCCGTCCGGTGCAACGGCCACATAACCTTCCAGTGCCGCACGCCGGGCTACGTCTTCAATATGCGCGTTCAGGCCGCGATTTTCGTGAATAACCAGTACACCGGGCAGCGGAAACGCGGCATCGGCGGGCCGGGCGACATAGGCCTTCACCTCCGACCGGGTGCCCGGGTAGGTTGAATAGCCGGTTTTCAGGCGTTCATCCTTGGCATCGACCTGCTGGCCCCAGGCGTAATTGGTATCGATCAGGGGTAGTAAGGCCGATGCGGCGGCCGCACTTCCGGCAATTTCTGCCAGGCGCCGCAGAAATGTACGGCGTGGCATGTCCCCGTGAATGTAGTCGTTATAGAGGTCGATGACTTCCGGTTTCATTTGCCTATTCCTGGCCGATGCGGTGCCCTGGACTTGTCTATTATAAACACTTTGTAATTCGTGAATTTCAGCTGTTTGTTATGATGAGCGTAACCCTGACCAGGGCCTTGGTGGGAATGTGTCCATAATGACCGTAAGACTCTCCAAATCCAAAATCATGTCCTCGCTTCAATGCCTGAAGCGGGTTCACCTGGAGATCAACCGTAAAGACCTGATCCATTACTCCAAGGCAACCGAAGCCGCATTCGCCCTGGGCCACGAAGTCGGCAACATTGCGGTCCAACTGTACGGCGGTGCCAACAGCGAAGGCAATGGCGGCACCTTCATTGAATACCACGGCGGGAATTTCACCCGGCAGCTCGCGCAAACCGAACAGCTGATGAATTCCCTGTTCCGGGCGCCGGTATTCGAGGCCACACTGCGGTACGACGGGGTGCTGGTGCGTGAGGATGTCCTGCTGCCCGTTGACAAAAGTGGGGAAGATAGTGGGGGCGACAGCTGGCATATTGTCGAGGTCAAGGCCTCGACCAAGGTCAAGCCTGAGCACGTCCAGGACTGCGCAGTGCAAGCCTGGGTGCACCTCGAATCCGGCTATCCCTTAAGCCGCATTTCCCTGGCGCACATCAACAACCGGTTCATTTACCCGGGCGATGGCAACTATGAGGACTTGTTCATCGAGCAAGATCTGACCGGGCAGGTGTTCGACTTGTTGCCCTCGGTGCCGATCTGGGTGGAGCGTGCCCGCGAAGCGGTGGCCGGGCCAATGCCCGAGGTGCCGGTCGGCCAGCACTGCGGCTCGCCGTACGCTTGCCCCTTCCTGGAATTTTGCTGGCCCGGTGGCGGCGACAGCAAGATCAAATACCCGATCCAGGGATTGGGAGGCGGCAAGAAAAAGCTGGGGCAATGGGTGGCCGCCGGCTACCGCGATATCCGCGATGTGCCATCAATCAAGATCAGCAGTGAAACGCAGCTGCGCATTCACCGCGTGACCCTGGGGGGCGTTGCCGAGTTATTGCCCGGCGCCCGGGTTTTCGTGGAGGAACTGGCCTACCCCCGCTTCTACCTTGATTTCGAAACCATATCCCCGGCGATCCCGGTATGGCCGGGAACCCGGCCATACCAGACATTACCCTTCCAGTGGTCCTGCCACATCGAGCGGGCGCCGGGCGAGATGGAACACGCGGAATTCCTGGACCTGTCCGGTGAGCCGCCCATGCGAGCACTGGCCGAGCAGATGATCACGGCCCTGGAAGCCGAGGGGCCGGTGTTGATGTACACCAGTTACGAACGCCGCATTATCCAGGGACTGACCAAGATGTTGCCGGACCTGGCCGGCGCATTGCAGAAGATCGAAAAACGGCTGGTGGACCTCCACCCCATCGCCCGCACAAACTACTACCACCCGGACATGCTCGGCTCCTGGTCCCTCAAGGCCGTACTGCCCACCATCGCTCCCGACATGGATTACGCCAAACTCGAGGGCATAGCGGAGGGCACCGAGGCTTCATTGGCCTACCTGGAGGCGATTCATCACGAGACCAGTGCACAGAGGAAAGAGCTGATTCGTAAAGACTTGCTGAAGTACTGTAAACACGATACGCAGGCGATGGTGCGCCTGGTGCATTTCTTTGCCAAATAGCGAAGGTCAGGGGAGTCAACCCTCAAAATTAAAGCCCCGGTTTTTTTGCTGAAGTTCTATTTCGACGATGCCGGAGCAATAAAGATCCGCCAGCTGCTCCTGGTAGGGGGCGAGAGATTCACGCGTCTTGCCAGCGGGGCCATTAGGCCAGGGTGAGGAATGCGAACCGTCCTCCAGGGCCTCGATTTCCCCCCGCAAGTCAGCTATTAAACCCTCAGAGGATGTCTCTTGGCCAGCGGTTTCCAGGGCAGCCAGTTGATTACCCAGGATTTGAATAAATTCATCACGCGCGCGCGGGCTGATATAGGCTTCGTCCATGCCCGAGTAGGGCGAAGCCGACTCATTGGCAAGCTGTTCACCATAAGCGGCCAGGTATAGGTATATATATTCACCAAGGCCCATCTCTTCGGCCAGGAGGGATCTGTTGCGGGCCTCCAAAAACTCCAGGAATTTCGGACCGACACTGAATATGTTTATGACACCCCCGATGCCTTTGGAAACCTTTTTAACCGGGGACATTTTCTGGTTTGTCTCAATGGTCTCGAGGCCAATGAGATCATCAAGAATGCCCTGATAGTCAGCGCAGTTTGGCTGCACCGCCTGCCGCACACGAATAAACGCCTGCAACCGTTGGGGGGACACGGATCCGTCGATTGGAGGGGTGTATTTATTGGCCCAGTCATAGCGTTCATTCAAGGTCTGCTCAAGGCGTTTGGATTCCCGCGTTTGAGCTACTACGTAGTAGATTCCAGCCACCAGGAAAAAAGCCAGGGTTGCCAAGGTAAGGATGGGCCCGATTCGTCCGCTTTTATTCTTCTTTTGTGAAATTTTAAACATGTGAGTCGTCCTTCGCGAGTCTGTTGGTGCTTAAGGATGTTAACAGGCCCTAAGACATACGATCATCCTTGACGACATAGTTCCAATAAATGGGCTGAGATCAGATCCAAATTCAGGCCAGACTGGACCCGGCCCTGTTTGGGTTTATACTGAGAATGTCAAGAGGGTTGCCATGGCCGCAGGTCGCACAACAACAGTCATTATTTGGGCTTTACTGGCCATGCTTGCCAGTACGACTGTGGCAGCATTCGAAATTTATCATTGGCTTGATGAAAACGGCGTCCCGAACTTCAGCCAAAAGCAGCCGGACGGGAAAATTCCGGGCGTCAGTATACTGAACCTGGCGGATACGACCCCACCGGACTATGACCCCGAAGAGGACCGCTACGGTGTCCAGGCACAGGCGGAGCGCTTGTACGCTTTGCGCGAAGAGATGGAACAACGGCGTAATGCGGTTCGCGAGCGTCAAAAAAATGCCGCCCTGCAGCAGCTAGTGCAGTATCGTGAGCCGGTTCGCAACTATTCGCATCGATATTGGTATCCGCCGATTTATCCCAGGCCATCTCACAAACCGCAGCCTTCGATAGCAGTGCCTTACCCGACCTCCACCCTGGAACCGCCCGGCCGATCGTCGAACTGAGTTATTGGGGTTGGCAAATGGGGGTACAATCAGGCTCTGCAGCGAACTCAATGACAGGAGCGCTTGGTGACCGAGAAATCGCAGGGGCATCTTAATCTGTCCGATGAGGGGGAGTTCAAACCTCTATTGCCGTCCCGCCGGGCGGGCTTCAAGCTATTTTGTCGGCTCATTGTTTATCACTTTATGCTCGTTGTCGCCGTAGTGCTGCTGGTGGTGCTATTTCCCAACTTCGCCGCACAGCTGCCTGTGGGCGGTGTCACTGATCTCGTGGGTAGCGGTGAGGCCACTGTTGCCTTTGAAAACACTATTCCGAGCTACAGCGATGAGAGCGAAATTGTCAGCACGGTCGTCAAGATTGCGGGCCAGCTCGATCGTCTGGGCTATGCGCGACAACTGATGTTCGTTTTGCTTGGCGTCTGGCTGCTGATGCTGCCGGTCTCCTGGGTGCACAAAGGGATCCATCTGTATGGTGCGCACGATCATTCCCTCGATGAAACAATGCTGATCCTGCCTGGTGTCGTGGCGTCTATTGTCCTCATCGTTCAGCACAGCCTGGCGCTGGCGTTCAGCCT
>JADFKH010000058.1 GCA_022565025.1 Pseudomonadota bacterium | reverse complement strand
TATCTCGCTAGTGACACAGCCGCCCACGCCGCCTGGCGATTTTCAACTAACGTCCAACGCGCCCGGGGAAGTGCAGCTCACCTGGAGCGACTCCGACGGCGAGGCCGGCTACTACGTCTATCAGTGGTTGGGCGGCGCCCAATATGTCACGACCTTGCCGGCCGGCAGCACAAGCTACCTGGCAATCAACCTCGGCAGCGGCACGCAGCATTTCTTCCTCATCAACGCCTTCAACACCCTCACCGTCGGCATCGAAACAATCCCACAACTCTTCGACGCCATCGAGAAAATAGGGACAGTTACCAATAAAACCGCCGCCGCACACCGCCTGAGCGATCGCCTCGACGATAAGTTTCGTGCTGGCAAATCCGAACAGCTGGCCAAACGATGTTCCGACCAATTTCCCGACGATTTTGGCGGGCCCGTGTTGCGCTGCCGCGCGCTTTGCGCGATCGGCAAATTGGGAGAAGCAAGGACGCTGGCACTTCTCATGGCTGAAAAAGACCTGACCGTCGATTCACATATTGAAATTCTGGTGACCATTCTGTCCGGTAGTATGGAACCCGCGGCCGCCTATCCACTGTGCAAGAGATCGGTAGCGCTTGATCCCTATAACCCGGCCGCCCATCGTCGTCTCGCTTTGACCTGCAGATTGATCGGAAGATTTGATGAGGCCGTTGCAGCGGCGGATATCGCGCTCAGGTTTGATTCGCACGATTATGAAATGATCGGGCTGCGCTCGGCCTTGCGCACAGTCAAGGCGGACGACAATCACATCGCCGAACTCGAGGCACTACTGTCCGGGGGCTGCAAGAACGCGCTCGGCGCCGCCAGAGTCGCCTATGCACTGGCCAAGGAATGTGAAGATATTGGAGACTGCGAACGTTCTTTCCAATTCCTCGAAGCAGGCGCCGCATTCAAGCGCCAGAATATAAAATACGCGATTGGGGAGGATCTCCAGACCTTCAAAAGCCTGCAAGAAGTCTTCACTGCCGAGGCCCTGGCTGGCACCGACAAAGGTTTCGAAACAGAAGAGCCCATATTCATTCTGGGACTGCCGCGCACCGGATCGACGCTTATCGAGCGGATCATATCAAGCCATTCAGCCGTCTACGCTGCCGGGGAATTGAACCATTTTTCAGCGGCCATGATGGAGGAAGTACGCAAGCTGGGACCGCTGGTCAATCGCGCGGATCTGGCCAGGAAAAGTCTGCAGACAGACCCGCTTGCAATCGGCCGCAGATATCTGGAACTGACCCGACCGTTTGCAGGTCACACGCCGCGTTTCATCGACAAGCTGCCGCTCAATTTCCTCGCCATCGGTATCATTCATCTGGCCTTGCCCAAGGCAAAAATTATCCATGTCCGGCGGACCCCGCTGGATGCCTGTTACGCGGTGTACAAGTTCCTGTTTAATGAAGCCTACTCATGGTCTTATAAGCTGGACGAAATCGCGCAATACTACATCGGATACCGACAACTGATGGATCACTGGCGGACTGTCCTTCCCGGCAGAATCCTCGACATCGCATACGAAGACATGGTCGAGGATCTGGAGGGAGGGGCCAAGCGCCTGGTCGCCGATCTTGGTCTGGATTGGGAGCCCGCCTGTGTCGACTTCCACGAAAACACAAGCGCCGCCTTCACCGGCAGTGCAGTCCAGGTGCGGCAGAAAATCTATTCATCGTCGGTGGGCCGATGGCGCAATTACGAAGCCCAGCTAAAGCCGCTTGCCGAAGCGCTTGAAGCCGCGGGGATCAACCCCCACCAACCCTGAACTAGTGAACTAGCCCGCATATTGCACGAAGGATCCGGAATTTGCAGTGTAGCTGGCAATACAGTTTGGTCGATCGTTCGAACAAGCATAGCCATAGCTATGGTTTTCGAAGGATCGGCCGAAATGTGAAGCCAGATGCACTGCAAATCCGGATAGGACAAACTGTATTTTTCGCAGGACCATCATTTTGGCCATAAGCTACTAAAATTGTTCATGATTAGGCATATTATCGTCCGCCTTCGTGCAATATGCGGGCTCGATTACTTTAGATGTTTGATGATGCCCTGATTAATTTCTTCCATGCGGGCCAGCCTCCCGCCGGCGCCCGCCCTAAAAGCCAGGGTGACACCGTTAAGGCCCAGTGCTTCGAGCTCGAGAATCCGCTCCAGGCACTCCTCGGCGCTGCCGACCAAGGCGACGTAATCGATAAATTCGGGCGAAACAGATTGTTTGTGGCTGGCATGCGATGACATATGTTCCAGGCGATTGTAGCTCTCACCTGCGCGCCGGAAGTCTTCCTTGAAGGGCACAAGAAATTCCGGCAGCTGCTTCCACTTATTGAAGGTTTCAGCCTGCGAGGCGACCCAGTGGCTGACATCGTCACGGGCCTGATCACGATCATCACAAATTGCGATATTGGTCCACAGATCAAACTTGATTTCGTTGAAATCGCGACCAACCTCTTCCGCGCCGCGCCGCACATGATCCATTTGCCACTTGGTAAATTCAACGTTGGCGCCACCCATCAAAATGACACCGTCGGCTACCCGGCCACACATGGCCAGAATTCGTGGCTGATTGGCGGCAACGTAAATCGGTATTTTTCCGGTCGCAGTCACCAGGCGATAAGGCTTTCCATCCACACCTGCAACCTCTCCGCCACTACACAGCGTATTGATGTTATTGATTGATTCTTCCAGATAGGCGATTTTCGCGGGTTTGAGCCCGATCGAATAGACCCCGGTCCAGCCGGTGCCCAGGCCGATGATAGCGCGACCGTTGCTGACTTCGTTCAAAGCGGTGAAGCCGTTGGCCAGCGTGGTGGGATGCCGCGTCACGGGGTTGGTGACACCGGTGGCAAGCATGATGGAAGAGGTATTTACCGCACACAGGGCGAGTGCGATGTAACAGTCCTTCATCGACATCTGCACATCTGCGATCCATACACTGTCGAAATCGAGTCTTTCGGCGTTCTGAACGACCTGGACGGTGTGCGAGATGGGTTCGCGGGGGCTGATTCCCAGGGACATTCCGACTTTCATCTTGTGCTTTCCGGTAAAAATTTTGTACATGATTAGTGATCCTGATGCACGCTTGATGCTTGTATTCGACAGAAGTAAAAGATTTTCGATGTACTCATGCTGGCGTAAAAAAAGGCCTTAACCCACTGCTGTCCTGAAGGAAGATACGACATCCCGTTGGCTGCCTGGCAGATTCATTGTCGAATTTTTGTTGTTTCCGTCGTAAAAAGTGCAACCGCTACTATTGCTATTCCAGATTATATGACTGAGCATAAGCCAGCATGGAGATAGGCAGGTTCTTTGGCCTTCGAGGTGACAACATGAGAGAAGACTTGAGACACAAAATGCAATTAGTTGGGCTAAACACCAGTTTGAAAGGCAGTACCCATGGCTGAACTTATCCGGGTGGTCCACCAGGAGGGAGTCGTTTCGATCTTCCTCAATCGGCCTGAACGCAGGAATGCCCTGTCTTTGGCGCTTCTAAGCACACTCAGCGCTGCCCTGTCGAGCGAAATCGGTGACGACACGTCTGCGCTGATTGTCAGTGGTGTCGACGGGAGCTTCAGCGCGGGTGCAGACCTGGCTGACCTGACCGGAACGCTGGAAGACCTGGGCATGGATGATGCCATTGCAGAAGTGACGCGAAAAATTCGGGACCTGCCGGTTCCGGTGATCGCCGCCATCGATGGTCCTTGCCTGGGCGGTGCCTTCGATCTTGCCTTGAGCTGTGACCTTCGCATCGCCTCCAAGGATGCTTTCTTCCAGGTGCCAGCCACCCGCCTCGGCTTGCTCTACAATCCGCGCTCCATCGTGAGAATGCGGCAGCTGCTCGGCCGCGACGTCATTTTCCGCCTGTTGGTGCTTGGCGAACGCTTTGATGCAAACGCGGCCTGCCGAGCCGGTATCGTATCCCGCGTAGTCGAGAGCGCTAGTTACGACGTGGCCCTTGTGGTTGCCCAGTCAACCTTGGGAAATATCAGGTCGGCAGTAGCAGCAACCAAGCAACTGCTCAACGCGATCGACGGCATCGACTACGACCCCGGGGAATGGGAGCAGCGGCGGCGCGCTTTGTTGTCTTCGCCAGAGCGGCGGGCGGCAGTCGCCAGTGAGAAAAAACGCCGCGGTTATTGAGCTTTGATCAGGGCTTCAAAGCTTTACTGATGGCGACGAGACCGAGGTCTCTTTCCCGGTTCAATGTTGTGTAATCACGATCTCCAGCCACCTGTGCAGCGCCTTCGACCAGGCGATCCCGTAATTCCTGGGTCAGTTCAGGGGCCTCCAGCCTCGTCCAGGGAAGCTTCAAGGAAGGGCCAAACTGATCCAGGCAATAGGCCATGCCGCCCTCGCCACCTCCGATGTGGTAGGTCAGGCATGGCCCCATCATTGCCCAGCGCGGTCCCGGGCCGTTGACGATGGCGAAATCGATTTGTTCCACGGTCGCTTCATCATTGGCGACCATGTGCAGGACCTCGCGCCACATGGCCTCCTGCAAGCGGGTGGCGATGAACCCCGGGATTTCCCGGGCCAGGGCGAGTGGCGCCTTGCCGGTAATATGGTAGAAATCGACCACCCACTTCACTGCCTCCGGATCCGTTTTTGCACCGCCAACGACTTCGACCAGGGGCAGCAGGTAGGGTGGGTTGAACGGGTGTCCGACCACAGTGCGTTGGGGGCTTGGACACCTGGCCTGAATGTCCGTCATGGGCAGGCCGGAGGTGCTGGATGCAATTACCACGTTTGCCGGCACGAGCTCTCCCAGCTGGGCATACAGCGCCTGTTTTAACTCGAGGTCCTCGGGCGCACTTTCCTGCACGAATTCGGCTGTGGCCACTGCTGCTGCAAGATTGCCGGTGCAATAGAGATTGTCGCGCGAAGCACCTGAGGCAAGTCCCAGTGCCTCCAGACTGACCCAGGCCGTGTCGATCAGCGAGCGCAAGGAAGCTTCCTCGCCCGCCAGGTCATGAAGATAGGCGGTGACCTTATAGCCCCTGGCAAGGAACCAGGCGGACCAGCCTGCGCCAATGGGCCCGGCGCCAATGCAAGTGACGTGGTGCACCTTGCGAGGATCGATGCCTTCGAATTTCTCGGTCATCCGTTTATTCTGAGGACTTTGATTCATTTGCCCTTGAAGTCGGCCTTGCGCTTCTCAACGAACGCGCTGATGCCTTCGCTTGCATCATCTGACCTGAGCAATGCTCTATAGATTGGCAGTTCGGCGGTGCGCATGGTCTGGAACGCTTGCTGGATGGTGTCGCCTTCGATCGCGCGCAACAGTTCTTTGACCGACTGCAGGGCTAGTGGTGCTACGCCGGCCAATTTGTCCGCCCAGGCCCTGGCTTTGGCCATCAGCTGATCCGCTGGCACCACGGCATTAACCAGGCCGTAACTTGCAGCCTCCGCTGCCCCCATGCGCTCTCCCAGCAAGAGCATTTCCATGGCTTTGTTATAAGGCAGGCGCCGTGGCAAACGTTGAATTGCACCTGCGTCGGGTACGATCCCCAGCGGCATTTCCGGACACGCAAATTCAACGTGCTCGGCCGCGATAATCAGATCACAGGCAAGAGCCAATTCAACACCGCCGCCCAGGGTGATCCCGTTCAATGCCGCGATGACCGGTTTCTTCAGATCCCACAGCTCGGTCAAGCCTGCAAAACCTCCGGGGCCGTAATCATCCTCCCACCAGTTATCCAAGGACATCTCACCTGCTTCAACCGCTTTTAGGTCCCAGCCGGCACAAAAAATGCGGTCGCCTGCACCTGTGATGATGCCAACCGCCAGGTCGGGGTCATCGCGCAGCGTTACAAATGCCTCGCCCAATGCCTGGCTGACCTTGATGTCGATGGCGTTGGCTTTGGGTTTGTCAATGACAATCTCAAGAACGCCACCCCTGCGGGAAACATGGACGTGTTCTGACATATCGCTTTCCTTTCAGCTTGTTGACATGGCTGGCAAACATCATTGATGTTTGAGCAGACAGTCATATGATGTGGGATCGCTGTCTTTACGGTCACATTTAATGCGACACAAACAACACTATTTCGACATTCGAAGGCACTGGGTCTGATCCGAGATTGACCACTGCAATTGTGATGAGTGACGGGCGTATCTCATCAATCGGTGCTGACCTACTTATTCTTGGCGACAATCCGCTCGCTGATATCCGCAACACCCGGACCCTCGAAACGGTTATTCGGGCGGGCGAAGTTTTGGACAGGTCGTCGCTCTTGTCCAAGTAGAAAATCAGGTCGTTAGTCGAGTAGATCAGCCATTACTGGCTTTCACCCTCACAGAACCGGACGTGCGGCTTTCCCGCATCCGGCTCTTCCGAGCAGGTAACCCGGATTGACCGGGAGCCAATTGTCCGGATGAGTGATTCTCGGCAGCGGCAGAATAAAGCGCTCGTTCAGCAGGCGTGTCAGCCTGTCTTTGCGACCCGTTTGACTACGCTTTCGCAAGCATTGTCGCCAGTACTTCCAGGTCTGGTAACGAAATTGCGCCAGACTTCTGGAGTTACCTCTGATCCCATAGTAGGCATAGTGCCCCCTGAGTTTCACGCTCAGTTCCTGCCATTGCCACGCCAGCGGCCGGTGACGATGCTTCCGGCACCAGACTTTTATCTTCTGGAGATTCCGATGCAGTCGCTTTCTTGCCGTCTTGCGTTTGACCAGGTAACGCCCATTGCGGTCTTTGCCTACAAAGTGTGTCAGACCCAGAAAATCAAAGCTTTCAGACCTGCCCGGTCCGGTGGGCGGATGGTTCCGACCAAAGCGGTAAAGCTTGGTCTTAGCTTGGTTCAATTCCAGACCATAACGCCGCAGATTTCGCTCCAGCGCCACTTGCAGGGCCAAGGCGTCTGATTGGTGCTCGAAGCTCAGTACCGCATCGTCGGCAAACCGAACGATATATACCTCACCCCGCGCCTTCTCTTGACGCCATTGGTGGACCCATCGGTCCATCGCCTCATTCAGCACGATGTTCGACAGCAACGGCGAAATGACCGCGCCTTGCGGGGTTCCCCGTTGCTGCTTTTGTCGCTTTCCAAAACCGTCTTCACGTTCCTCCCGGTAACCAACCGTCAGCCACTTACGGATTAACCGTAGCAGCATCTTGTCGTTCACTCTTTTCTCGATCACTGCCATCAGCGCCGCATGATCAATTCGATCAAAACAGGCCTTCAGGTCCAGATCCAGTACCCAGTTCACTTGTCCCTTTTGAAGCACTGTCTGTAACGACTGCAATGCCTGGTGCTGACTCCTGCCCGGCCTGAATCCATAACTGCACGACCTGAAGTCGACTTCGTATATGCAATTCAGTATCTCCACGACCGCCCGTTGTACGATCTTATCTTCAATGACTTGAAGATTGATCGGGCGCTGGCTTCCATCCGGCTTGTCCAGATAGATGCGTTTTGCCGGGGTCGCACGGTAGGTGCCTGACTTCAGGCGGATATGCAGGCGTTTCAGCCTGTGCTTCAGTCCTTTTCCATAGCTGGCTTTGGTTTCTCCGTCCGGGCCTGCTGCCGCCTTGGCTCTTAAGCCTCGATACGCACGCAGCAAAGCCGCTTCCGTCAGATAGTGGGCCAGTGAAGTGAACCGTTCATCGCGATTGGCTCGCGCTCTTTCCTGCACCCGACGCAGTTGCGGGCAGATGGGCTGCCATTTCAGCGCATGACTCATCGTTCCCTGCCTCGGGTTCCCTGCCCGGTCAGCCCCTTCGCTCCACTATGTCGGCCGCTATACGCAGCCTTCCACGCTTCATCACTACTATGAGCTGATCCGACTCCCAATGAGCTTTTACCGACCGTGCCTCCGATTTTCTCTCGGCTCGATCCGCCCGCATCCCTGTGGTTCCCATTGGGTCTCTCCTGTTCCGCCTGTTTCCTGGAAGTCTCGATATGAGCCCATGACCCCGGAAGGCCTGCTGTGTTAAGGCTTATGTCACAGCAGTGCTGCCTGCGGGTTCGGGCGGAACCATCGGCACCTTCGACGACAATATTATCGGGATTTAACCTCATACCTCGTTCTTCTTCCTGTCTACGCTTCAAACCCGCCATTACTGACACGCTCGTAAGACTCGGTTACTCTCTCCCTGCCGGGTTTGAGAGGTGGGCCTTTCACCCACTTGGAAAGCATGCAGCTTTCAGGACGCACACCCGCATATTGCAGGTATCCCATGCGGGTTAGAATAGTGGAATGTGTGGAAAAGCCGCTGTGTCTCACCTGTCCTGGGCCGAAGTCTATGCCTTCGCATCATCACTGACGCCACCCTCTGCGCTACCGGCTGATCCTGCAACGCGGATCAACATCTCCCCTTCCCGCCTGCGCCGCAAGTCGGAGCCAGGCTCCATGGTGTGGGAAACACTTCCGGTCATTTACCATGACCAGGGGGTCGACAGACCCGCACAGGCCATCTGGCCTTTTCTGCCAATTTACTCCGAGGGCCGCCTGCCAATGAACAAACAGGGCCGCATCATTTCGACAGCCAACGCCAGGCTGCGAATTGAAGGTACACCATTCGCACCGACATTCATGGGTGCATGGTCTGCCGGATTTCGCGTTATTGTGACGGTTTCCTGGTTCTACGAATTTGATAGCCGCGTGAAGCCCCAGGTGCCCTACGCGGTATTTCCCACCGACGCCCCCTGTTGGCTGATGGCCGGGCTGGCTCGGCGCACTACCCTGCCCGATAAGTCAGTTCACCTGACCACGGCGGTCATCACAGTGGATCCCAATGAAGTATTGAAGTCGGTGGGCCATCATCGCAGTCCGGCATTACTCAGGGATCCCCGAGAGGCGAAAACCTGGCTGCATGGTGACAAGCAGCAGGCCCTGGAACTGCTGCGGCCGTATGAGAATGAAACCATGGGTACCGAGGCGGTACCCATGGGCATTAAGATTCCTGGCAACCAGGAAGTCAGAATGCCCAAGGCATTGGGAAGGGATATTTCCTCATAACCGCTCGCAAAGCTTCCGCGTCCTCAGTATTGCTCCTGCAACGCGTTCTCGCATGCCAGGGCACCAGTAACTTGGGAACAGACCCGAGCATTCCACCTAAGGTAGGAACGAACTTTATAAGGGCCACACCCACAGGATCATTGGCACACCGATTGCGACTACCAGGATCTCCAACGGTAGCCCCATGCGCCAATAGTCGCTAAAGCGATAACCCCCCGGTCCCATGATCAAAGTGTTGTTCTTGTGTCCAATGGGTGTCAGGAAGGCACAGCTCGCTGCCACCGCGACACTCATCAGGAAAGGATCCGGATTGACGCCCAATGTGTTGGCGATGTTGAACGCGATGGGTGCGGCGATTACTGCTGTGGCTACGTTGTTCATCACATCCGACAAGGTCATGGTGATGACCATCAGGATCACAAGAACCGCGGCTGGTGACAGGCCGGAGGCCGCATTCACAACGCCCGAAGCGATTAACTCAGTGGCACCGCTGCTCTCCAGTGCAACACCGATGGGGATCATCGAACCCAGTAATACGATTACCGACCATTCGACGGACTGATACAAATGCCGCACAGGGATGATGCCAGTCAGCACCATCAACACTACCGCGATGCCAAGCGCTATGGGCAGATAGAGCACACCGATACTGGCCAACAGCACGGCTGCACCGAAAATCAACACCGCCAAGCCGGCTTTCTGGCGCTGCGTCACTTGCAAGCCGCGCTGGGCCAGTGGCAGGCAACCCAGCCAGTTTGCGATGTCTTCCAGCTGTTCACTGCTGCCGAGCAGGAGCAGAATATCGCCCGCCTTTATCTCTAGTTCCTGCACCCGCTGGGAAATCTGTTTTCCCTGCCGGGACACGCCGAGCAACGTGACACCTTGGCGGTACATCAGGCGCAATGAATGAGCCGAACGATCTTCGATTCTTGCACCTTCCGGTACCACGACCTCCAGCAACGAAGCGTCATCGATAGTGAATACGCCGCCTTCCATGTTGTTTCTTCGAGCGTATTTGAGTCCCAGGGCACCGACAAAGCCTTCGATTCCGTCCGGTGCCGCTTTCAGCACCAGCACGTCGTTCTTTCTGATCTCTACGCGCCGGGCCATTCCCGGCTGGCGTTTACCACGCCTGACCAAGCCGATGATTTCCACGTCGTGCTCCCTGGTGATCTCGTCCAGGTCCCGCACTTGCTGGCCGGTTGCCGCGGACTCCTCCGGCACTTTGACCTCGGCCACGTAATCACCGAGCTCGAACAACTCTTTCGCCATGTTGTGTTGGCCTCGCGCTACCGGGATCAATCGCCAGCCGATGAGCGCGACATAAGCCACGCCAACGATGGCGACCGCCAGGCCCACCGGTGCAAAATCGAACATGCGATAGGGCTCACCCATCACACTACCCCGATATTCGGCGATGACGATGTTGGGCGGCGTGCCTATCAACGTGATCATGCCACCCAGGATCGTTGCAAAGGAAAGCGGCATCAAGGTCAAAGCCGGGCTACGTTTGGCCTTTAAGGCGGCTTGCATATCCAGGGGCATGAGCAGTGCTAGTGCCGCCACGTTGTTCATGGCGGCGGACAGGACTGCGGCAAAACCTGCCATCACTCCAATATGAGTACGCAGTTTGCGCGACGCATCCAGCAGGTAGTGCGACAAGAGCTCTATGGCCCCAGAGTTGGTCAAGCCGCGACTCACAATCAATACCAGGGCTACCACCACAACCGCCGGATGCCCAAATCCGGAAAATGCTTCGCTAACGGGCACGACGCCGGAGACTACTGCGACAAGCAAGGCTGAAAATGCCACAAGGTCATAGCGCCAACGGCCCCAAATAAGGAATACAAAAACAAAGAAAAGCAGGATGAAGAGTATGTTTTGGTCTGTCATGTCCCTGCCTCGCTAATCGCGAATAAAGATAAAACAAAAACTATATTGCCAAAAAATCACGGTTATTGAGAAGCCCAGCAGCCCATCAAAGCACTCTTTTTCCAGATGATTGTATAACCTCACCGTAGTGTGCCACCTGCGACAGATTTGTTTCTACCACAGCTCGATTTAAGGTTGACTCCTGCTCTCAGGGCAAAACATACCGGGCCGCTGTGGTCCTGCACAAAAAAGCCACCCGAAGGCAGCCTTTGAATCGTATTATTTCTCTTATTATTAAATTCTTAAATTCTTATGATTGGCGTCCCCTAGGAGATTCGAACTCCTGTTGCCGCCGTGAAAGGGATCTGAATTAGACTTCCGTTGACACCCGTAAACATCTAACATGCTGATTTACTTGTTTTCATGCAAACAGCCGTCTATACTTGTCTACACCAGAACTTATATAAAACCTATATAACTTCCGTTGCCGCCGTAAGCAAAACCGGGGTCAACCATGACAAGTTTCAAACTGAATTCTAAATCAGCCAGGGAAAAATTGAAACCCCGGCACCCGCAGTACTGGTCTGAAATAGATCGAGGCGTTCACCTTGGATATCGCAAGAGCGCATCCAGCGGAACCTGGTATGTCAGACGCTACACTGGCGGCAAATATATTGTAAAGCGCATCGGCCTTACTGATGACAATCAACCCGCGAACGGAATCACTGTCCTGAGCCATAAGCAGGCCAGAAGAAGAGCGACCGATTACGAGGATGTGCTGGAAACATTCGTGCAGCCCCTGCACCCTGCCCTGTTTACTGTTGCTGATGCAATAAACGACTATCTGGAGTGGTACAGGGCCAATAAGAAGGCCTACGAGCGCACCAAGGGTATTTGTAGCGCCCACATCCTGCCCAAGTTGGGAAACGTCCCTGTGGCGCGCCTGACAACCCCACAGATCAACAAATGGGTGCAGACCCTTGCCACAACCCCACCACGGACACCCAAGGGCAACCCCAAGCCACCCTATGCTGAGAAAGTCCCCACTGGAGAACTGAACAGGGTAGGAAATCCAAAATTCGAATACAGACAATTCCCGTTTGAGCAATGGACGGACACCATGCAACGCAAGCGCAAAAGTACAGCAAACCGAGTGCTGACTGTGCTAAAAGCGGCCCTGAATCACGCTTGGCGCAATGACAAGGTGGAAGATCCCGGCGCATGGCAGAAAGTGAAATCTTTTCACGGTGCAGATTCGCCCAAGGTGCGATACCTGACCGAAGCCGAAGCCAGCAAGTTACTGGAAACTGCATCTGATGATTTCCGGCCAATGGCGCGGGCTGCCCTGTTGACCGGCTGCCGGTATGGTGAATTGTGCCGCCTGCAAGTGTCCGATTTCGCAGACGGGCAAATATTCATTGAGAAAGAAAAATCAGACAAACCGCGACACGTTCCGCTGTCGGATCACGGCATAAAATTCTTCAAGGCACTGGCCAAGGACAAAAGCAGAAATGACCTGCTGCTGACCCACCAGGACGGCAGTAATTGGGATCGCAGCCACCAGACCCGGCCCATGCGGCAGGCGTGCGAGAAAGCAGGCATAAACCCGCCTGTAGGCTTCCACGTATTGCGCCACACCTATGCAACCCTGCTGTTGCGCTCCGATGGCAGCCAGGGCGTTTCTATTCGCTACGTGGCGGCCCTGATTGGCGATTCCGTAGCCACCTGTGAGAAGCATTACGGGCATGTGATCCAGGATGACTTGAGAAAAGAAGTAGCGCGGAAACTCCCATCATTCGGGGATACATAATGTCGAAATACATGGACAAACAGACACTCGAGACAAGTATACAAGAAACGTTTGAAAGGCACCGACGGATTAATGAAGGACTATCTGGAATGATTGGTAGATGGGAACTGTATCCTGAGGGCGAAAAAATCATGAATAGCTTTAAGCGTCAGAGCAAGGAAGTCACGAAAAAGGATCCTTCGGACTGGCGGGGGTGCATGCTTATGGACCTACAAATTCTGTTTTTAAAACTTGAGGTATGGATGTTTGAAATAAAGTTCACGCCGTTGCGCCCTAAGGAACGAAAAGAAGCTATTGACCGGATTAGTGTAAACGCTCACAGGCTCATAGAAGACTTTCATGCTCTTATGCTGCCCATCAATCCCGCCCAATATTTCACTCAAGACGAACTGTATGAGCGATATAAACAGTTGTTCAAACTGTTTGACCATCCAGACGAGTTCGCAGAGCCTGGCTCTGTGCATTTCAGGAAAGACCTTAAGCCCTACGAAGAAATGTTTTGGAAAGGTCGCCTAAAATCCGATGTGCTGGTGCATGATCTGCTGCTGAAATTAACTGACGGCGAGCTTTTAGATAGATTAGCAGAACCGGCAATTGTGAGTAAAACCGAATCAGAAAGTTTCCCGCGAGTTTTTATAATGCGAAAACTCGCTCAGGAGTTCGTGAATAGATACGGCAAAAAACTATACAATACAATAGCGTATCTATGCGTTCTTCTATTCGATGACACAAGCATCGATAGGGATACCGTGCGTTCGGCACTGTCTGGGTTTGAGATCGATGCAAAATCAGATCGGAAAAGAAAGTACCCCCAACGATTGGCAACAATATTGTTTGAGGGGTATAAAAAACCCCTGAAATAGAGATTTTTCTCTCCTTATAGACCTGTCTATATAAGTGGAAAATGGTCACCAGCTACCCACTGGAGACCATCGAAGTGACCACAAACCAAACCGTAACACCCCTACCCATTGATGCCCGTAGCGCGTTATCTCCGGCACACCTGGCTCGTCGCTGGGGCAAGTGCCGACAGACGATTTACAACATGATTGATGCTGGAGAGCTGCACAGTTTCAAGGTGCGAAATTCCCGCCTGATCCCTCTTTCCGAGATTGAGCGCGTCGAGCGAGGTGAAGCCGCTTGACCCGCCAGGCCGCGGTATTAGCGGCGAGGTTATATACACCCGCCCCTTCCCGATTGGAAGCCACCCTGGCGCTGTACATGCGGACCGCCGGACTGAATCCTGAATATGAATACCGCTTCCACCCGCCCCGGCGCTGGCGTTTTGATTTTGCATTTCCTGATCAAAAAGTAGCGATTGAGTGTGAAGGTGGCATATTCACGAACGGCAGACATACACGCGGCAAGGGCTTTGCTCAGGATTGCGAAAAAT
>JADFKH010000057.1 GCA_022565025.1 Pseudomonadota bacterium | reverse complement strand
TCTGACATATCCAGAGCCTTAACTTTGTTGATCATGCGCTGAAGGAAGTGCAGTTCTTTGGGGGTGAGGTCTGGATTTGCCATGTATGGCCCCTAATGTACTGATTCTTCCGGCTTATCCTTGTAGCGTTCGTACAGATCTACAATCTCTGCCCGGATCTCTTCCGGGCTGCGTTGTACCACGGTTTCGATAACGTCTTTAAACAGGCCACAACTGCGTCCTAACATGTCGGCGCTGCGTAGTTGAGATGGCGTAGCGTCTACCTCTCCGTCAATCCACTGACGCAAATGCGTGAGAACTTTGTCACCATCTGACACCGCAGAGGCAACTACAGCACGTTCCTTCTGCCCCTGAATGCTCTTGGCCATTAGGGTAATGTTAGGGTCGCTCATCAACCTCGACGCTTCGACCCGAATACTGGCTGGTTTCATACGCTTCGCACTGTATGCCTCTCTATAGCTGTCACTTAGAGACATGCCACCGCCGACACATCGGGCGAATAGTTTCTGTTTTGGGGTTAAGGTCGCCATCGCTTACTGTTCCTGAAATGCGCAGTTTAACACAGGAATTGTACTTCGCATATTTCATCCTAGAAAGAATGGCAATGTCTTACGAAATTATAGGGGAACGCCGCTATATCCATCCTGCCCGATTCTGCTGGAGTCAATAGCTGCTTTCCACCCGAAAGCGGACGTTGGTCGAGCCAATATTTCAACGCCGCGTATAGCTGCTTTCGGCCAAAAGCAGCCGTTCGTGAGATAAGAAAAACCCCGTTGTAGGGTGGCTTGTTTAAGGAATCCCATCATTCAAACGATCGGTTGCTATAAGCTCAGCGGCACGGTGGCTTTCGCCTTGCAGGCAGGAATTAGCCTGCTTTGGAATTAATGCAAGAACAAATTGCATGATGGGTGGTTTATACTTCTCGTATAGACGCTCCTTATGCCAACCTGAATTTTGCTGGCTCGCTGGTTTAATTACTTGGGAGAGAAAGTATGCCGAAAACAAATCGATCAATGAACAAACTCTCAGCGGTGTCCGCCGCATTCGTGGAAAACAACTTGTTCCTCAGAAAATTTTTGAGCCGCTACTTCTCCGATGAACAAGACATTGAGGATGTTGCCCAAGAGGCATACTTGCGTGCCTATATCGCTGAAAAAAAGAAAGAGATTGAACAACCGAAAGCCTTTCTTTTCCGCATCGCCAGGAATGTCGCTCTTACAAAACTCACCAAAAAATCAAAACAGATCCCATGCTATATTGAGGAATCGACTGCTTCAGAGGTTATAGAAGTAGAAGCCTCAACGGACGAAGTCATTGAAGCCCAGGAGTTGTTGGGGCTTTATTGTGAGGCTGTAGCCATGCTGCCTGATAAATGCCGGGAGGTTTTTCTACTCCGCAAGGTACACGGTCTGGCTCACAAAGAGATCGCAGTTCGAATGTCACTATCGATCAGTTCCGTTGAGAAGTATCTTAGACAGGGCGTACTGGCATGCAAAGGGTACGTACGTAAACACGAGGAACAAACACAACACACTGGTAAAGACATTGACGTTCAAGGAATAAGGGGGAAGATAAAGCAATGAAGAATGTTTTGAAGTTTCCGGAGCGAAGCACTGTCGAGAAAGAAGCCGCCGAATGGCTGATCAAACTTGATGGAGACGATGTACCGTCTCCGGAAGAGCGTGAAATCCTCCAAGAGTGGCTTAATCGTAGCCCCATGCACCGAGAAGAGCTACAAGATCTCGCCAAATTGTGGGGCAAGATGAATGTCTTGACTGAACTCGCAGTACCATTGGGTAAGCCGAAGCGACATTTAAGTCGCACGGTGTATGCTAATGTCCGTCACTGGTCATCATCAAAGCGCCTTGCCGCGTTGGCTGTAACAGTGATTGTCGGAATTGCAGTTGATACTGTAATCTGGAACAGTCCTGATCCACTGATGGAATCGAATGGCTTCTACGCCACAGCTGTTGGTCATCAAAAATCAACGCTGCTCTCTGATGGTTCAGTAGTGCTTCTGAATACAAACACACAGATTGAAGTCGACTACGGTCAGGATTACCGCGACGTTTACCTGTTGCAGGGCGAAGCGCACTTTACCGTGACCAGGAATAGAGAACTCCTATTCAGAGTTTTCGCAGGAGTCGGACGCATTGATGCAATTGGCACAGCTTTTTCGGTCTATAAAAAAGGTGATTCGGTGGACGTCACCGTGACCGAAGGTCGTGTGGCCTTGGCGTCAATCATACAGCCGGGCTTCTCCAGGGCAAAGATGGAGGGGAGTCAGCCAAATATCGCAATTCATGATACACGCTTTAAGGACTTGGGCACTTTGAGGGCAGGTCAAGTCGCCACCATCACCAGCCAGGTTGATGATCAGTCCAGCCAAATTAATGCATTGGATAATTTGCGTATTATTGAAGACCAGGATATTTCTAAACGCCTTGCATGGACCAAAGGTGTGCTGTTGTTCTCCGGCGAACCACTGGAAGAAGTGGTTAAAGAAATCAGCCGCTACACGACAGTGTCAATTGAATTCGCTGATTCGTCGGTGAAAGCCATCAGAATAGGTGGACGATTTCCCGTTGGTGAAATAGAAACCATGTTTGATGCGCTAGAATCAAATTTCGGCCTCCAGGTTACACGGTTGGATCATAACCGCGTTCTGGTATCGGCTGGCAAGCAGTAGTAGAAATCACTGTCTACAACAAAGTGATTTGGTTCACAATCAACTCTACCATCCACTGTGTGAACCGTTGAGACGAATGACTTTACGCAGTTTAAGCACCGGTATTCGGCTGTTCTTAAAAGCAAGCAATTGGCGATGGCTTTACAAAATAAATACTTTGATTCATTGCGGTTTTATCCCCCTCCTTAGTTATCTATTTGAGAAGGACGCCTGGAGAGAACAGAAGATCTCCAATGTGTAGCGGGCGGATCAGAGGGAAAAAGAGACGCAATTTTTTTGATCGAGTATGTTCACTCGTAATCAGTGTTGCATTATTGCCATACAGCGCAGGCGCCAATGCAAATGAACCAAATTTTGATCTGGACATACCGTCACAGAATGCCGCGAAGGCACTGGAACAGCTGGCTGAGCAAACCGGTGCCATCACACTTTTCCCTTTTGATCTCGTCGAAGGCCGGCAGACCAATGCTGTCATTGGACGCTTCACGTTACCGGATGCTCTGACTGTATTGTTCAAGAATACCGGGCTTTCAGGCAGCCTTTCCAATAAACGCGTCATCAGCATAACGCTTGTTGCGTATGCTGAGCGCCATAACGAGGAAGAGTCCATGGAACCAAAAAAAACATCACTGCTTAAGATCTTGGGGACAGCGTTCATTTCACTATTTTCAGCAACCAACGCCACAGCGCAGGGCAATGACGAAAATTCGCTTCGTCTTGAAGAAGTAATAGTCACCGCACAGAAGCGTGAGGAAGGACTGCAGGATGTACCTATTGCGATCTCTGCAGTTTCCGGTGACTCACTACGCATGGGGAATATCAGCAACCTCCAGGATCTTAGCAGCCTGGTACCGAGCCTTTATGTGGCCGAGTCATTTGTCGGGGACTCCATCTTTATCCGAGGACTTGGCTCCGGTCAGAATAACCTGGGTTTCGAGCAGGCAGTCGGGCGTGTAGTAGACGGTTACTTTTACGGCCGCAGTCGCTTCTCCCGCATATCCTTTCTGGATATAGAGCGTGTTGAGGTTTTGAAGGGTCCACAGGGGGCACTGATCGGCAAGAACACCACCGCTGGGGCGATCAACATTACCACTGCCAAACCCACCGATGAGTTTGAAGGCTGGATCACTCCCACCTATGAATTTGAAGCGGATGAAGGCTACACAATCGAGGGCGCCGTATCCGGACCACTCGGTGACTCCCTCCGTGGCCGCCTGGCCCTCAAACTAGTCGATCGCGATGGTTACATCAAAAACACCATCACCGGTGAGGATGATGTCAGCAAGGAAGAACTGGTCGGGCGCGCCAGCCTGGTCTGGGATGCCAGCGACGATGTGGAAGTGATGTTCCAGTACCAGTATGGAAAAATTGAACACGAGGGCGGTAACAACCAGTATTCCAAGTGCGTGGCACCGCTTTCCTTTATTTTTGCAGGCATCAGTGGTGACGATTGCACCGCCAATTATCGTCGTACAGGCACAGCGACCAAGAATGGTATCAATGTAGAGGGCAAGGAAACCAACTTTGACACCTATGCATTGACGGTAAACTGGCAAGTAGGTGAACACACCATTACCTCACTGACCGGCTTCGCCAGCTATGATTATATTGACTTGCAGGACGGCGACCGCTCACCTATCGAAGCAACCCTGCCGGAATTCGCCGAAGATTACGAGCAGTGGACACAGGAATTTCGCCTCACTTCACCACAGGGCGAAAACCACAGCTATATCATCGGCCTTTATTTTATGGATAAGGAGCAACTGACCGACTATATCGTTCATTTTAACATCCCCGCAGCACGTAGCATACAGTCGCGAAACACTTTTACCGAAGAAAGTGCCTCCACTTACGCGGTGTTTGGTCAGTGGACCAAACATCTGAATGAGTATTGGGATATAACGGTGGGTGGCCGCTATACCTATGAAGACAAGAAAGCTCATAGCGTGCAATTTGGCAGCGAGTTGTATACCACCGTTCCTGATCCCAATTGTTTTGCATTTATCCCTGGTGTCTGCTCAACCCACGACATCAAAGATGACTTCAATGAGGACAACTTTTCACCAGAGTTCAATGTGCAATGGCGCCCCAATGACGATGCCATGTATTACGCCAGCATACGCCGGGGCTTTAAGGCCGGTGGTTTCGATCATAACCTGGTAGCAGACAGCAGCGACCCCGATATCATGGATCGCTTCCGCTTTGACCGCGAGGAGGTAACTGCATTTGAACTCGGTGCCAAGCTGACCCTGGCCGATGGTGCGAGCCAACTCAATATCGCCTTGTTTCGCAGTGAATTCGATGACCTGCAGTTGGGAGGTTTTCTCGATTCCAGTTCTGCCATCAACACGGTTACCAATGCCTCGGGAGCCACCAGTCAGGGTGTCGAACTGGATTTCACCTGGCGTGCAACACAGGGGCTAACACTGTTTGCCACAGTCGCCTATATCGACAGTACCTATGATGACTATGTAGACGCCCCCTGCTACACACTGCAGACCGCGGGCTGTGTAAACGGTCGACAGGACTTGAGCGGCGAGAAGCTACAGTTCACCTCCGACTGGAAAGGATCAGCCAACGCCGAGTATATCTGGCAACTGGGTGGTGGACTGGAGCTGGTAGGTTTTTTACAACTTTCCTATGTTGACGAGTTTCCATTGCAGGCTGACCTTGATCCTTCGTTGTTCCAGGACGAGTATGTAAAAGTCGATGCACGGGTGACACTCTCCAACGCTAATAACAGCTGGGCAGTCTCAATAATTGGCCGCAACCTCAATAACGAACTAACGAGCAATTATGCCGATGATGTTCCTGCTCAGGCTGGTACTGTTTGGCGTAGTGTCGATGCGCCACGTTCAATAGCCTTACAAGGGACCTGGCGATTCTGAGCTTGATGCTTGTAGTCCCCTCAAAGACGGCAGCCCAACCGGGCTGCCTTTTTTGTTGCTAGCCAGCCCCCTTATCATCTACGCTTTACCGATACAAAAACAAGGCAAGAAACCGTGACTCACCCCACCCCGACACGTGCATCCTCAGGTATTTTTTATGGCTGGTGGAACGTCTCGGCTTCGTTCATAGGCCTGTCCCTGAGTTACGCCATGTTTACGATTTTCGCCTTCGGGGTGTTCCTGAAACCGCTGGCGGAAGAATTTGGCTGGCGCCGTGATGAAATGGCCTTTGCCTACACGGTTACCAACCTGACCATTGTGGTGGCCTCCTTGTTACTGGGCCTTTTAATTGACCGCTACGGGGTCAGGCGGGTACTGATTCCCTCGGTAATATTGATGGGCCTGGCGGTAGCTTCGATGAGCCTGCTGACTGGCAATATTTACCATTTCTATGCCATGTATCTGTTAATCCCGCTACTGGGTATAGGCACCCTGCCGACCAGTTATTCACGCACCATCATCGCCTGGTTTTTCCGCCGTCGCGGCATTGCACTGGGCGTTGCTCTGGCCGGTTTTGGCGTCGGTGCCGCACTGGTTCCATCGGTAGGGCAAATGCTGATCAGTGCTTATGGCTGGCGCACAGCTTACCTGGTATTTGCCGCCATTGTCTTCCTTGTAGCCCTGCCCGTCAGCTATTTCCTGATACGTGAAACACCAGAGGAAATGGGGCTGGAAATTGACGGGGATAAGCAAGCAGGGAAATCCGATGCATCGACCGGCCTGTCGGTCAATGAAGCCAGTAAAACGATCAATTTCTGGTTAATACTGATTGCATTTCTGTTGGTGGGGGTATGTATTGCCAGTGTTATAGCTCACCTGGTACCGATGTTGACTGACCGCGGTGTCAGCCCTCAAATGGCAGCCAATTGTCAAATGACCCTGGGGCTTGGACTCATCTTTGGCCGAGTAATTTCCGGCTATTTAATGGATCATTTTTTTGCACCCTATGTCGCATCAGCATTTACCCTGATGTTTGTTGTCGGCGTCTCCATACTCGCCTCCGGCGTCAGTAACTACCTGGTGTTTGTGGCAGCCACCTGTATTGGTCTGTCACTGGGTTCAGAGATCAGTGAAACCGCCTATCTGGTCAGCCGCTATTTTGGCCCCAAAGCCTACGGCATTATCTACGGCATCATGTTTGCGGCATTTCAACTGGGAGCCTCTTTTGGACCGCCGGCGCTGGGTAAGTACTATGTACTCAATGGCAACTATATCAGTGCACTATGGGGGTTGGCGGTACTGGCCTTTATCGCCGCAGTATTGGTGGCAGCACTGGGGAAATACCCTGATTCTAAAATTAAAATAGCTGACCGCCGGCCAGATTTTCCACGGCGACCAAGTTAATATTCAGGGTGTTTAAGACAAGATGTGAAGCAGAAATTGCGAAAAATGCTTCATACCCCCTACAAAAACAGGAAGCCATTTCTACGGGTGCCAAGCCGAGGATGCGCTTGAAGGCTTATTCGTGGAATCTGAGGAGGTGAATCATGAAGATTGAACTGCACGAAAACAACACGCCCGAGGATGCCTTGAATAAAGCAATGGCACTGATGCCCTACCATGAATACCTGATAGGTGAGATATCATAAGGGGCATTTTCGGAGAATTCCGATGACCGGTTTGGGCATATCATCCTGATCCAACTTTAGAATGCGCTGATCAAGGCCGCAATAGAAAAGCAAGACGCGATCAACGCTACTGAACTCAAGGCGGCAATTGAATCTAGAGATGCAGCAGAAATTGAGCGCGAAAACCTGAACCGCTATTTTGACATGGACACTTCCGATGAAGATCGATCACAGCTTGAAGGCGTAATCACCGTGGAACAAATCGAGAAGGAATACCACGATAGGCGGGATAGTCTGAGTAGACTGGAAACTGTTGTATCGGAATTCAACAGCAAGGCAGAGTTCGCAGAGTCACTGCTGGAAAAACGTAGGGTACCAGCCTGATCCTTCCGGGGTCGTCAATCGCTGGCGGCCCTTTTTTTGCCCAAGTAAAAAGCCCGGGTTTGACACTGGGGCCAACGGCAAGGGGAACACCGTTTGATTCATCCTGCCTGATCTTGGCGAGATTGTATGTAGGATTTTGACTCGTTTTGGAGCCAGAAATTACAGCCTAGGCTATAAGGTGCAATGGCCGCTTCGGGTCGATAGCGGCTATCTGCAACTCAAGATGTGGAGTACCGCTTCTCACCCGAAAGCGGCTATTCATTTGCCGCGAATTTCAGCATTACTAACGGCCAGAACCGGACGTGGGTTACTGTCTCTACAGCGGCCCCGCGAACGCAACGAGCGCACCAGCTTTGAGGTCTTCACCAAGCAACTGCTCTGCAATTGGAACTTGACGCTACATAAAGGTGGGTGTTTTATTCTTCTTCTTCTCTCTTTTCAATTGTCGTTTTTCCTTTGGACTACGCTGAGCCTTTTTCTGTTGTTCCCTTCTGCCTTTATCTTTGCTTCCCTTATCGCCCATATCGGTTTCTCCGTGATTGAAAAAACATTTTCAGCCTTGCGTTTTTTCTTGTTTAAGCAGAGTACTCCGCGGCCCGTTCCGAGCCAAGTCCCGTCAGCGAGGGTACGTCGCCGAATGTCTGCTTTGGGTCATCTGCGGCCATTAATAATCCTACCATGCCAACGACCGCTTCGGGTCGGAAGCAGCTATTGGCAACTGTAAGGGGTGAAGTTCCGCTTCTGCCCGCAAAGCGGCTATACGTTAGGTGTGATTTTCAGCAATGCGACCTGCTGGAGTCGGCCAAAAGCGGAAGTTGCATGGTCCTTAGAGATCAGGGACCGCTAACCGCGACCCTGCGCCTGACCACCAATGATGCGGACGAAGGCACGGTGGACTTCGACCTCACCTGCACCGGCATCGAAAGCGATACGGTGTTCAGGGATGGGTTTGCGTCCTAGGCCGGTTTTCCTGCAACCAGGCTTAAATCTCCCGGCCCGATTATTCCGCCAACTGGCGTATGATGGCCGGGGACAATAAGAGAAATAAGCCATGCATCCTAATCCGGAACCGGTAGTTCGATGAGCAGCGTCACAACCAGTCCCGCAACGACAGGTAACAAACTACAACGTGGACTGGGGCGGAATTTTGCACTCGCCACCATCCTGGGCGGGGTTATCGGCCTTGGCATATTGCGCACGCCCGGTGAAATCGCCGGGGTCGTCCAGGATCCCTGGATATTCCTGTCATTGTGGCTGTTCGGCGGCTTGTTTGTTTTGTTGAGCACCTCCGTGGTAGCTGAACTGGTAGGCATGACCAACCGCTCAGGAGGCACCTATACACTGGTGCGGCGCGCCTTCGGTCCGTTTCCGGGCTTCGTGATCGGCTGGGTGGACTGGCTGGGCTTTGTTGCCGACATTGCGCTCAAGGCGGTGGTGGTGATGGAATTCATCACCATTCTTGTACCGGCCGCACTCACCTGGCAGACACCCCTGGCGATCCTGTTGTCGACCCTGTTCGCTGTGCTGCAAATTCGCGGTGTGGGAGTGGGCGCCAGGATCCAGCAATTCGCGGCGTCTTTCATTGCATTGATCATAATCGCCCTGGCCCTGACTTTACTGTTCGCCGAACCGCTGACTTCCCTTCCGGCGGCGGCAGCCCCTGCTCCTGAGACAGGTCTCGCCGCCTGGAGCCTGGTCGCTACGGCCATCATCTTCACCTATGACGGCTGGCTCTTCGCCGCCTATTTCAGCGGGGAAGTGGTGGGTGGCAGCGGCGCCGTGGCACGCACGTGTATCAAGGGCATGGTGCTGATCATCGGCCTTTACGTGCTGTTGATGGGCTCATTGGTGTTTAGCGTACCCCTGTCCAGCCTGGCCGGCAGCGACCTGGCGCTGGCTCAAGGCCTCGAACTTGCCGTATCGCCAGCTGCTGCGACGATTGTGGTGCTGGCGGCCATCGTGATCCTGCTGGCTCATCAAAACCTGCTGTATATGGGCGCACCGCGTGTTCTCCATGCACTGGCACAGGATGGCCTGGCCTTCAAGCGTACCCATACCGTCGCCAGCGGGGGCAACCCGTTGGTGGCCGTGCTGCTTTCCTGGGCTGTTGCTACCGGCCTTATCCTGGTCGGCGGATTTGAATTCCTGCTTTATTTGTGCGTGTTTTTCTTCGTGGTGATTTACATAGTCTTGATAGCAGGTGTGCTCATCCTGCGCCGGCGCCAACCCGACAGCGAACGGCCTTACCGGGCCTGGGGCCATCCCTGGAGCACCTGGTTCTGCCTGGTTGCCTGGACCATCATCGCGGCATTCCAGACGGTTGCAGAACCGGAAACGGCGCTGTACGCATTGGCCATGATCGCGGTGTCCTGGCCGGTTTACCGTTACCTGATCAGGTATGAAACGGGGTCAGAAGAACACCAATAGCCGTGACTCGATACTCTCCCTCGCCGGCGCATCATACGCTGACAAAGGATGATCGAATGCAGTGTGAATGGAATGTCGCGCCCGTCCATCGGTCGCCCTAGTGCCTAGGCCCAAGGACAATCACACCCGCTATCACGGTGTATTTGCGCCCAATAGCAAGTATCGTTTGCAAGTTCCCAACATTCTCCAATAGCGGCTTTGGGTCGGAAGCAGCTATACACACTTCCAAGAAGTGAACGTCCGCTTGTAGCCGGAAAGCAGCCATTCAGCGTGCGTGAATTTCGGCATTGCTAATAGCAGCAAACGGCCAAAAGCGGACTTCAATTACCAGCCATTATTCGCTCGATTTCCGAATTAAAACTGGGTCGCCTGTTTTCATTCTCGAACAGCTTCAATGTTTTCCACCAAGGTGCATATAATCTTACTGTCGGCTCTACCCTGTGCCGATAGAACTCTTCGTCTAGGTACCCCTGCTGATACTGATAAAACAGGTTGTCGTAGTCTTGGTGCCGAGCCTTAAAAAATTCTGTCACTCGTGCCGCTTCTATTGGTGTCAGATTATCCATTGCAGATAGATCACGCAGCCCGCCTCCAGCCTCAAACTTAACCCAGGCCGGAAGCAGGAACTCGGACTCGGCATAGTCAAACCTACTTACAACATGCTGATCAGATCGGGCTTGATGAATTTGAGCGCGAACCAGATCGTTGTTTTGAGCCAATTCAACCAACAGCAAAATCAACCCAATGACCACACCCACGTTGGCACCTAGAGTCAGCCATCTATTCACATTATCTGCATTCATCTCAATCCCTCCTCAAGGGGTGTATAAAAAGGATAAAGGCAATATTCCATGAATTCTACCGCTATTGAGCAACCCGTTATGCTAGCCATTTACTCTGCTCGTTGCACAAACTCTCTGAATTTGCCACCCGCGACTGAAATCATCCCTGCTACACCTCTTGTTTCAGGCCAATTCCTGCCTGCAGGGCGAAAGCCACCGTGCCGCTGAGTTTATAGCAGCCGATCCTTTGAATGATGGGATTCCTCAAACCAGCCAGTTTGCGGTGGAGCCCGGCATGGTGGCAACAGGTCCAATCCTGCTGGGGCTATTTTTTGTTTCAAGTGAGTGAGTATCTTCTTGATCACTACCGGGTCTTCAATACTGGCAATGACCTTGACCGCGCCACCGCATTCGCTGCAGGATAAAAGGTCACTGTCCCCCTATTCGCAATTTCGTTATGTATGTGGTTATTCTACTGTCAAACAAAATAAGCAGAGGAACCCTGCGATGATTAAAATACCTCAAGCACTGTCGGGTCTGCTCGCCTATGTTATCGGTATACTGATATCGAGCGGCGCTATAGCTGCAGACAACAACATAGTCGTCGTTGGTGGTGAGGGTGCAGACTGCATCGAAGACCCCGGCTGCGTGAATCGACTGCATCCCGATATACCGATGGCGGCGAGAGCCAGGCCGGGACAGACCATCCTGTTCAGAACACGTGATGCACGGGACGCGCTCGGTGCTGCCGCCGCTCAGACTACTGAACCTGATTCTCTGAATGGCGATTTCAGCCGGGTACATCCCATTACCGGACCAGTTTATATCGAAGGTGCGGTAGCGGGTGATGTGTTGAAGGTAACACTCAACAGTATCGATCCCGGCCTTTATGCCTGGTCTATGGGCGGCAGTTCTGGTTTCATCCCCGACCTTGTCGATGGGCAGAGCCTGGTGATCTGGCGACTGAATAGAATCTACGCCGAGAGCGACGACATCCCTGGCATCCGTATTCCGAATGGCAGTTTTCCTGGTGTCATCACGACGATGCCTGGACCCAATCAGCTACGGGTGATGTTGGAACGGGAGCAGGCGCTGGCCGATGCCGGCGGGCGCGTCTCACTGCCTATGGCCAACGGCGCCGACCCGGCGGCTCTGTGCGGACCGAATGGTAGTGCACGTGATCAGTGCCTGCGCACACTTCCACCGCGGGAGCATGGTGGCAACATGGACATACGCTACCTGAAGGCAGGTGTGTCGATCTACCTGCCCTGTTTCATCGATGGCTGTGGCCTGGCAATCGGTGACCTGCATTATGCCCAGGGAGACGGGGAAGTCTCGGGCACGGCGATCGAAATGTCGGCGGATGTCTGGGTAACAACAGAGATTCTCAAAGACGGTCCCGACCTGTCACGCGGTCCTCACTTCGAAGGTTCGGCCCAGCTGCTGGACATTCCTTCCCGTCGTTTCTACGCAGTAACCGGTATTCCTGTCAAAAATTCCGGGGACGTGCCGCCGGACATGCGCTATCTGAATTCCGATGTGGTTGCCGGTCTGGAAAACCTGTCTAACGATATCAACCTGGCAGCACGCAACGCCATCGATGGCATCGTTGACTATATTACCAGTACCTATGGATACAACCGGCAACAGGCTTATGTGATCGCCAGCGTCGCTGTAGATATTCGCATAAGCCAACTTGTGGATGCGCCCAATGTGGGAGTCACCGCCGTGTTGCCGCTGGACATATTCATCGGCAACTAGAGCTGGACACTCGATCAAAAAATGGTGACAGACATGAATCTGGTACTCACTTCCGTGACACGCCGTGAATACATCCCTGTAGGCTCGGCGCCCGCTCCGACCGCCATGGATGGCGGAAATGCAGAAAATGCAGGAGCATTTTTCTGCCTGCGGGCGACGGTCACTACACTGAGCACCAGATTCACGTCCTGAAAATTTGTGGGCCAGTAGTGGGTCTGTCCCCATTTTCTTGAAGACGTGGACTTAAACAGAGATAGCTTCTATTCTTCCCAGAGACAAACATGCAGGGGTACTGCCATGACTCACATCACGCGCCGAGGCTTTTTCCAGCAAGCAGGCATAGTCACCGCGGGTGGCCTCGCACTCAGCGGCGCTCTGCCAGGGCCCTTAACAAAAACCGCGCTGGCCCAGCCAATGCCTGACTGGCTGTCGCTGACCGAAGAGCCGGCGCTTGAGCCAGAGCTTCCCATCATCGACCCCCATCACCATCTGTGGGACCGCCCCAACAATCGGTATATGCTTGAGGATCTGATCGAAGATACGCGGGCGCACAACGTGCGGCAGACGGTCTTCGTCGAGTGTACATCCATGTAC
Source organism: Pseudomonadota bacterium (assembly GCA_022565025.1). Classification (GTDB taxonomy): domain Bacteria; phylum Pseudomonadota; class Gammaproteobacteria; order Xanthomonadales; family SZUA-36; genus JAJRRA01. The sequence goes on along the minus strand of JADFKH010000057.1, from coordinate 1,015 downwards.
CGCGCCGATGGACCGGAAGAGCTTAGAGTGGTTGGCGAGACCGAGTTCGTGCAGGGCGTCGCCGCCAAGAGCGCCAGTGGCGGCTACGGTGAGACGCGGGTAGCGACGGGTATCGTCGGTTCCGCCAACCTCCGGCTGGGTGACCGGGTCGCAGCGGTGCTGGAAGCGCAGATTGCGGCCAGTCCGCAGCGTTTTCGCGGCATTCGCCATCGCGCGGCGTGGGCGGATAGGACCGTGGTCCCAAACCAGCGCGCCGACGCGCCAGAACATATATTGTTGGATCCGGACTTCCGCAAAGGCTACGCGCACCTGCGTACCTACGGACTGTCATTCGAAGGCTGGCTCTATCACACCCACATCGACGACCTCACCGACCTCGCGAAAGCGTTCCCGGATACCACCATCATCTTCAACCACCTCGGCGGGCCGATCGGGGTAGGCTCCTGGGCGGGGCGTCGCGACGAGGTGTTCGCCGCCTGGAAGCCGGCAGTCGCCGAGTTGGCGAAATGCCCGAATGTCGTTGCCAAGGTTGGGGGCATCCAGATGGTCGTCAATGGTTATGGCTGGCACCAGCGGGAGCGACCGCCGACATCGGATGAGCTGCTCCAGGCCAATCGAGAGTGGTACGACTACACCATCGACCAGTTTGGACCCGACCGCTGCATGTTCGAGAGCAATTTCCCGGTAGACAAACTATCGTGCTCGTATACGGTGCTGTGGAATCAGTTCAAGAAGCTGACGCGGGGATTCTCCGCCGACGAACGTGCCGCCATGTTTCACGACACGGCGATGCGCGTGTACCGACTGCCACGGATATAGTATGGAGTACAGGTCTCCCTCTGCACATCGGCGGAGGCAGACCTGGGCCGTTGATGAGGGGGACCGGAGGAGTCAGGAAATTCTAAGGGGAAGCTCGTCGAGACCGCGCATGAGATAGCTCTGCTCCCATTTCGGTGTGCCTGTGTCCAATTCTATAATCGGATACCTCTCTAACAATACTTCTAGCGCTACCTTC
>JADFKH010000001.1 GCA_022565025.1 Pseudomonadota bacterium | reverse complement strand
GGCATTGCAGCGTGTAGAAAACGTCATAAGGCAGCAATGCACCCGGGTTCTTGGAGAGCAATAGGGTCGGGGTCAGAGAACCATTTCCTGCCACAGCGAAGGAGAAAATAGAAATTCTTATTCAGGAAATGGTTCTCTGACCCCGGCCTAATTGAACATTTTGCGGGATTGTTCCAGCGCGTCGATGAGGATATCTACTTCCTCCAGCGTGTTGTAAAGGCCGAAGGAAACCCGGGCGGTTGCCGGAACATTGAAAAACTGCATCACCGGCATAGCACAATGATGACCGGTACGCAAAGCCACGCCGTAATGGTCGATCACCGTACCCAGGTCGTGGGGGTGAATGTCACCCAGGATGAAGCTGATGACGCAGGCCTTGTGACGCGCGGTACCGATAATGCGCAGCCCCTCAATCGCGGACAGTTTATCGGTAGCCGTTTCCAGTACCCGGCTCTCATGGGCCGATATGGCGCCCATTCCAAGCCCGGACAAGTACTCCACCGCGGCCCCCAGGCCGACAGCGCCGGCAATGTTCGGTGTGCCGGCTTCGAACTTGGCCGGCAGTTCGTTGTAGGTGGTCTCTTCGAAGGTCACCTTGGTGATCATTTCACCACCCCCCTGCCAGGGCGGCATGTCCTCCAGGATCTCCTCGCGTGCCCACAGCGCACCGATCCCGGTGGGACCGTACATTTTGTGGCCGGACAGGCAATAGAAATCGCAGCTCAGCGCCTGCACATCAACCTGCAGGTGGGGCATCGCCTGTGCCCCATCGATGAGCACCGGAATGTCATAACGCTTCGCCATTCGAACGACTTCTTCAATCGGGTTCACTGTACCCAGAGCATTTGAAATGTGCACGACACCCAGCAATTTCACACTTTCGGACAGCATATTTTCCAGGGCGTCCAATTCCAGTTCACCGCGCTGATTGATCGGCACGACTTTCAGGCTGGCGCCGGTCTGTTCACACAGTATCTGCCAGGGAACGATGTTGGAATGGTGCTCCATGTGGGTGATCAGGATCTCATCCCCCGGGCCTACCCTGGGCCGCAGAAAACTCTGGGCCACAAGGTTGATCGATTCGGTAGTCCCGCGGGTGAAAATCACTTCCCGTTCCGAGGAGGCATTGATGAACCGGGCCAGGCCGCGGCGTGCTGCCTCGTAAAGATCGGTCGCCTCCTGGCCTAGCTGATGTACGCCACGATGAACATTGGCGTTGTGCATGCGGTAAAAGCGGTCCGTCGCCTCGATCACGGCGAGCGGTCTTTGGGCTGATGCAGCGGTATCGAGATACACCAGGGGCTTGCCATGCACCTGCCGGGTCAGTATGGGGAAATCCCCACGGACCTTTTCCACATCCAGGGGATGGCCGGCCGGTTCGGCAACGGTAGTTCCATCAAGGGTGGATGCGGCGGTGTCCATTTCAATCATCAAGTTTCAATTCTCTTGGGTAAACGACGGCATCGCCTGGTCGATCAGCTGGGAAATACGCCCGGCCAGCGCCTGGTTTTCCAGCCTGTCAGTCACCGCCCGGCAGAATGCAGCTACCAGCAGGCGTTTCGCCTCGGCTTCGCCCAGTCCACGGGAACGCATGTAAAAAATGGCGGCTTCATCCAATTGACCAACCGTGGCGCCATGACGGGCTTCGACTTCATCCGCATAAATTTCCAGCTCAGGCTTGGTATCTATCTGTGCCAGGGGTGACAACAACAGGTTGGCGCTGGATTGGCGGACACTGGATTCGTCAGCTCCGGGCCGGATCAGTGCCTTGCCATTGAACACGCCACGGCTGCGGCCACCGAGGACGCCCCGAAAAAACTGTTCGCTGCTGCAACCGGGGCTGGCGTGATCAACACTGATGTGATTATCCACGTGCCGTGCATTGTCGAGCACGAAGGCTCCCAGGAATGTTGCGTGAGCGCCGCTTCCACCAAACACCGTTTTCAATTCGTGCCTGACCAATCCGCCACCCAGATCGAACCCCGCATAGAGGTAACGGCTGCCTTGAGCCTGATCAATACGGGTAGAACTCATCAGGACCGTGTTTTCCGACTCGTTTTGCAAGCGCAAATGATCCAATACTGCATTCGAGCCCAACTCCACGTGTACCACCACGTTCAGGGCGCTGCCGCTGTGATCCGCACTCTCGAACTGTTCTATCAGCTGCAGTCGGGTGCCTTCGCCCAGCAACAGGAAAACACGGAAGTTGTGGATCGACGGCCCCGCTTTGCCGGACAGTGCCCAGCGCAACAGCATCGTGCCGGCATCCACCTGTTGGTCAATGTGAATCACCAGGCCCTGGTTCAGCGTAGCAGTATTGAGCGCGGTGAAAGCCTGCGCGGATCCGCTGATATCGACCGACTCGATGTGTTTTCGCAGCAAGGATTCGTATCGTTGCAGGCCTTCGGTGAGCGAAAGAACGGTCACCCCCGGCCGGTCGCTGCCCTCGTGCCCCACCAGCACCCCATCGTATACCCGGATCTCGTAGTCGGGCTTATCGAGCAGGGCAGCCGGAAATATGGGGTCAGAGAACCATTTCCCGTTAAGGCCTCTCTCTGTAGTCTGGCCTTTCTCCAGGAAATGGTTCTCTGACCCCGGGTGGTAGGCGATTGCCGGATTGAGTTTTTCGAGTACCCGCATGGGCGTGTACTTCCAGTCCTCATCCTTGCGCTGGGGCAGGCCGTGCGCGGTCAATTGATCCGATGCGCGAAGCCGGAGTTCATCGAGCCACCGCGGGCCTTGAGCTGGAGTGGCAGAGCGGAGAGATTCGCCCCATTGTTGTGCCAGAGCACTCATTTGCTTGCTCCGGTCACGCCCGCAGTTCGGCTCCAAGCGACTGGATGCCGCCTTGCTCAAGCCAGGTATAACCTTGCTCTTCCAGCTTGAGCGCAAGTTCCGCGCCGCCCCTGGCGACGATCTTCCCATCCGCCAGCACATGGACCTTGTCGGGTACAATATGGTCCAGCAGACGCTGGTAGTGGGTGATCACGATCATGGCCCGGTCATCACTGCGCAAACGGTTCACGCCCTCCGCCACCAAGCGCAATGCGTCGATGTCGAGCCCGGAGTCGGTTTCATCCAGGATCGCCAGGACCGGCTCCAGCACAGCCATTTGGAATATCTCGTTGCGCTTCTTCTCACCACCGGAAAAACCCTCGTTGACCGCCCGGTGCAACAGATCATCGTTGATATGCAAAATCTTGAGCTTCTCGCGCACCAACTTCAGGAACTCCATGGAGTCCAGCTCCGGCTCCCCACGGTATTTGCGCTGGGCATTGAGGGCGGCACGCAGGAAATAGGTGTTGTTCACACCCGGAATTTCCACCGGATACTGGAATGCCATGAATATGCCTTCACAGGCTCTTACTTCCGGCGCCAGTTCGAGCAGGTTCTTGCCCTTGTAAAGCACTTCACCTTGCGTTACCTCATAACCCTCGCGGCCGGCAATGACGTTACCCAGCGTGCTTTTTCCGGAGCCGTTGGGGCCCATGATGGCATGGACCTGGCCAGCTTCGATGCTGAAATCCAGGCCCTTCAGGATGGCCTTACCACCCACGGTGACGTGAAGATTCTTGATTTCCAGCATGTTTCTAGTACTCATTTAAGAAGATACCCTTAAAAATCAACCCACGGCGCCTTCCAGGCTGACTTCCAGCAGGGCCTTGGCCTCCACCGCAAATTCCATCGGTAACTCCCGGAATACCTGTTTGCAGAATCCATCGACAATCATCGACACCGCGTCTTCCTCGCTAATGCCGCGTTGCAGGCAATAGAACAACTGGTCTTCACCGATCCGGGAAGTGGTCGCTTCGTGTTCCACTTTCGCGCTGGGATTGCTGACCTCGATGTAGGGAAATGTGTGTGCGCCGCAGTTCTTCCCGATCAGCATCGAGTCACACTGGGTGTAATTACGGGCGTTTTCCGCATTCTTGGTAATTCGTACCAGGCCCCGGTACGCGTTCTGCCCGTGACCGGCCGATATACCCTTGGCAATGATCTTGCTGCGCGTATTGCGGCCGATATGAATCATCTTGGTGCCGGTATCCGCCTGTTGGTAATTGTTGGTCAGTGCCACCGAGTAGAACTCGCCCACGGAACTATCGCCGCGCAATATGCAGGACGGGTATTTCCAGGTGATCGCGGAGCCGGTCTCGACCTGGGTCCAGGAAATCCTGGATCGGTCACCACGGCAGTCGCCACGCTTGGTGACGAAATTGTAGATGCCACCCACACCGTTTTCGTCGCCCGGGTACCAGTTCTGCACGGTTGAATACTTGATATTCGCATCGTCCATGGCCACCAATTCCACCACCGCGGCATGCAACTGGTTTTGATCCCGCATCGGCGCCGTGCAGCCTTCCAGATAACTGACATGAGAGCGTTCTTCGGCAATGATCAACGTGCGCTCGAACTGGCCGGTATCGGCCGCATTAATGCGGAAATAAGTGCTCAATTCCATCGGGCAACGCACGCCTTTGGGAATGAATACGAAACTCCCGTCGGAGAATACGGCGGAATTGAGGGCTGCAAAAAAATTGTCGCGTGAAGGAACCACGGTGCCTAGATATTGCTTTACCAGGTCAGGATAATCATGCACCGCTTCGGAGAATGAACAGAAAATTACTCCAGCTTTCTTCAATTCCTCGCGAAATGTGGTGCCGAGTGAAACCGAGTCGAACACAACATCCACGGCCACGACGCCGGCCAGCCGGGCCCGCTCATGCAGGGGAACACCGAGTTTTTCATAGGTTTCCAGCAATTTCGGATCAACTTCATCCAGGCTCTTGGGGCGGTCCTTGTCAGATTTGGGTGCTGAGAAATAGGAAATGGCCTGGAAGTCGATGGGTTTGATCTTCAGATGGGCCCAATCCGGCGGTGACATTTTCAGCCAGTGGTGATAAGCCTCCAGCCGCCAATCCAGTAACCACTGCGGCTCTTCCTTGCGCGCCGAAATCCAGCGGATAACGTCCTCGTCCAGGCCAGGCGGCACGGTCTCCGACTCGATGTCGGTGACAAAACCATACCGGTACTGCTGCTGAACGAAATGATCAACAGATGAGGGATTGGCGGATGTGGAATCTACCTGGGTCGGTTCACTACTCATTGGCTTATATACTTCCTTCAGTTCACCATGCATTCAAGGTTGTAATGTTCAGTGGAATACGGCTAATTTTCATCGGCGCTGACATTTCCGCCAGGCTGACTTGCTGCAGCGCGCGGGCCACAGCCGCACTGATGCGTTGCCAGTTCGCCCTCAGCCCGCAGTTGTCTTCGTAGCTGCACAGGCCCTTATGGACACTGCATTCGGTCATGGCAATCGGGCCTTCGATGGCCGCAATCACTTCAGCCACGCTGATGTCACCTGCTGCGCGGCTGACACGGTAGCCGCCACTGGCGCCCCGATAAGATTCAAGCAACCCTGAGCCTGACAGTAATTTCAGCAACTTGCTGGCGGTGGGTGTTTCTATGCGCAACCGCTCAGCCAGGACGTGCGCACTCAGCATTTCTCCATCCCGGGCAAGTTCAACCATCATCACGATGGCGTAGTCGGTCAATTTTGAAATTCTGAGCATTCTTATCTCTGCAACAGCTATTACTCCTGCCAGGCGATATTGCCTTGAAGAACTGATGAGCAGTGAGCAGGGCTTAAAAACCATATTGTACCATATTAGTACTATTTAAACTCAAGCTATTAAATTCGGGGTATAAATTGAATACAAACCCGGAGGAAAATGCGGCAAAATATCTCCATGAGTAAACAAGCCGGGGGTTCGGACCAACAAAACGACCCAAGGATGCGCAGGGCCGCCACCTGGGCAGCCGATACCCTGGGTCTCGACCAGGTCAAGCTGGAACCCGTATCTCGTGACGCCAGCTTCCGGCGCTACTTCCGGTTCAGCACGGGTGATCGATGCGTCATCCTCATGGACGCGCCGCCGGACAAGGAGACGTCCGCTCCGTATGTCGATATTGACCGGCGATTACGCGAAGCCGGGCTGAATGCCCCTGAGATCCTTCATTTTGATCTTGACTTGGGTTTCGGACTACTCGAAGACTTCGGCGACACGCTATACCGTGATATTCTCGATGAACAGTCCGTAAACGAACTGTTCCCACCTTTGTTCAGCGTGCTCGAAAAAATGGCCCGGAAAGTCGATACCAGCAACCTTCCCTGCTACGACGCACTGTTGCTGCAACAGGAAATGGAGTTGTTTGCGAACTGGTACCTGCAAGTGCACAAGAAGCGCCCGTTTACCGCCGCAGAGCGGTTCGAGTGGAACGGGGTTTGCACCAGGCTGATCCGCTCCGCCTGTGAGCAACCACGGGTATTCGTGCACCGGGATTTTCATTCCTGCAATATTCTGCAAACCCATTCAGGGGAGCCTGGAATTATAGACTTCCAGGATGCTGTGTCGGGGCCGCTGAGTTATGACTTCGTTTCACTGCTCTGGGACCGCTACATCGCCTGGCCCAGGGAGCGCCTGGAATCCTGGATGAAGGATTTCCATTGCCAACTGGAACCGGATTGTGACCTGGAAACCTGGATTCGATGGTGTGATCTGATGGGTGTGCAAAGAAACCTGAAAATTGTGGGCATATTCGCGCGTCTGAAATACCGCGACGGCAAAAACGGCTACCTTGACCTGATTCCACGTTTCTATGGCTACCTGCTCGATGTTTTACCTCGCTACCCTGAATTTAATGAATTTCTTCAATTACTGGAGCAAATCGAATGCGCGCCATGATCCTGGCAGCGGGCCGCGGGGAGCGCCTGCGTCCCCTGACCGACTCCATACCAAAACCCCTGGTGGAGGTCGGTGGAAAACCACTGATCGAGCATCACCTACAGGCACTGGCAGAGGCGGGTTTCAGAGAAATTGTCATTAACCAGGGCCATCTCGGCAACATGCTGCGCACGGCAATGGGTGATGGCGGGCGCTGGGACATCACCATCCACTGGTCGAACGAGCAGCCCGAAGCCCTGGAGACCGGAGGTGGAATCCTGCAAGCCCTGCCCTTGCTCGGCTCATTGCCGTTCCTGGTGGTAAACGGCGATATCTGGACGGACTACCCCTACTCGCACCTGCGCTCCATCAAGTGTGACTGGGCTCACCTGGTAATGATTCCCAACCCGCCGCACAACCTCAGGGGTGATTTTGCGCTGCTCAACGCGAGAATCAGGATTGAGGGCGGAGACAAGCTGACCTTCAGCGGCATTGGTGTTTATCACCCCCGGCTGTTCGACGACTGCACGCCCGGCAAGTTTTCGGTCGTCCCGTTACTGCGCTCAACGATGGAAAACCACCTCGTTACCGGGGAAACATACAAGGGTGGCTGGGAGGATATCGGCACTTTGGAAAGGCTCGAAGCTGTACGGGTCAATATAGGCTAGAATCGAGCTTGATTCTTTTTATGCAACCCGCTCAAGATAGGCTGGTTTTTTATTCCTGAGTAATGGAGACCAACACATGCCCCAGAGTAATTCACTGGCCGTGGCTGTGCTCAAAGAACAGGCAGAGGGTGAGCGCCGCGTGGCACTGGATCCCGCCAGTGTCAAACGCATTGCCGCCAAAGGCTTCCGGGTCCTGGTACAACAGGGCGCAGGTGACGCTGCCGGCTTTTTGGATGAGCAATACAGTGAAGCTGAAATCATTGCCAACGAAGAAGAAATTCTTCACCAGGCAGATATTCTGCTCTGGATCCAGGCCCCTGGTGTGCAGACGCTCACTGCCCTCAAGGAAGGGGCCCTGGCGTTGGGGCTGGTGTTTCCTCACCGCAATCCGGGCATCATAGAAGCCCTCAATTCGCGCAACATCAGTTGCTGCGCCATGGAACTGGTTCCGCGCATTTCCCGCGCCCAGGGCATGGACGTGCTCTCGTCCCAGGCAACAGTAGCCGGTTATAAGGCCGTGCTGAGGGCTGCAAGCCTGTCGCCGAGACTGTTTCCCATGCTGACGACAGCGGCCGGCACATTGAGGCCCTCGAGCGTGATGATCATCGGCGCCGGCGTTGCTGGCCTGCAGGCCATTGCAACTGCCAGGCGTCTGGGTGCGCGTGTCGAGGCCTATGACATCCGTGCTGCGGCCAGGGAGCAGGTCGAGTCATTGGGGGCGAAAATGATCGACACCGGCGTCGACGCCGAAGCGGAAGGCGGCTATGCGCGTGAACTGACCGATGAAGAAAAACAGCGCCAGGCCGACAAGCTGGCTGAACACCTGGCCAAGTCTGATGCAGTCATTTCAACCGCCTCCATTCCGGGCCGGCCGGCGCCGCGGATCATCTCCAAGCAGATGGTCGAAGGCATGAGTCCGGGATCGGTCATCGTGGATCTGTCCGCCGAATCCGGTGGCAACTGTGAACTGACTGAACCGGGATCGACCATCCGGCACAATGGAGTCATTGTTGACGGTCCGTTGAATCTGGCCAGCCAGGCAGCGATCCACGCCAGCGAAATGTTTGCCAAGAACCTGTTGAACCTGCTCGAACTGATGGTCGAGGAGGATCAGCTCAAGATAAACCGCGAAGACGAGGTCGTGGACGGTTGCCTGTTGACACACGAAGGCGCCTTGGTTCACGAGCAAACGGCCAAGCTGCTGGGCGGCAGTTAACCATAGTGTAGGACACTACACTAGATAAGGAACCTCAAAATGGAAGGTTTTATTGCCCTGTATATTTTCATGTTGGCGGCTTTTACCGGCTATGAAGTCATTTCGAAAGTACCCACCATCCTGCACACACCACTGATGTCGGGTTCGAACTTCGTTCACGGCATCGTACTCGTCGGTGCAATGGTTGCCTTGGGAAATGCCACAACTGCCGCTGAACAGATCATCGGTTTCATCGCGGTATTGCTCGGTGCCGGCAACGCGGTCGGTGGTTATGTCGTTACCGAGCGCATGCTTGAAATGTTCAAATCGAGCAAGGAGGACCGCTGATGGAAGGCTTGTTCAATGCTGACCTGGCGCACTGGCTGATCCAGGCCAGTTATTTCCTCGCTGCCATCTTGTTCATTTCCGGGCTGAAGAAAATGAGCCATCCGCGCACCGCGCGCGGTGGCGTGGTCTGGGCTGGGGTCGGCATGGTCATCGCCACCTTGGTCACCTTCATTGAGCCACACATGCACAACTACCTGCTGATGACGACCGCCATTTTTGTCGGCGGCATCATGGCCTGGTGGACCGGCAAAAGAGTCGCGATGACCGATATGCCGCAGATGATCGCCTTGTACAACGGCATGGGCGGCGGTTCAGCCGCCGCCATCGCCGCGGTGGAGCTGCTGCGGGTACATACCGGCGCCGGCCTGACCCACGAGGCCTTTGCGGCGCGTGAGTTGGCAGTCATTGGTGCGCTTATTGGCACGATCGCTTTTTCCGGCTCCTTGATCGCCTTTGCCAAGCTGCAAGGCTGGCAGCGGAAAGTCTATCGTTTCCCGGCCCAGAATTTCGTCAATCTTGCATTGTTCCTGGGCTTGCTGGTGCTTGGCTTCATGTTGGCGCGAACAGAATTCTCATCGAACACGCTCTACGCATTCTTCGCCCTGGCGCTGATCATTGGAATCATGATGACGATTCCGATTGGCGGCGCAGACATGCCGGTGGTCATTTCCCTGTATAACGCCTTGACCGGCCTGGCCGTCGGCATCGAGGGCTTCGTGTTGCAGAATCCCGCGATGATGATCGCCGGCATCGTGGTGGGCTCAGCCGGCACCCTGCTGACCCAACTGATGGCCAAGGCCATGAACCGTCCACTGAGCAATGTGCTGTTTTCCGGCTTCGGCACCGGCGATGACGGCAGCAGCACCATGTCCGTCAGCGGCAGCATGAAGAGCATCGACGCCGCCGATGCAGCGATCACCATGGCCTATGGCGAGAAAGTCATCTTCGTTCCCGGCTATGGCATGGCCGTGGCACAGGCTCAGCACAAGATCTGGGAACTGGCCAAGCTGTTGCAGCAACAAGGCGTAAAAGTGTTTTTCGCCATTCACCCGGTCGCCGGCCGCATGCCGGGCCACATGAACGTACTGCTGGCCGAAGCCGGTGTGCCCTATGACCTGATTTACGACCTGGAAGACATCAACAGCCAATTCCCAACCTGTGATGTGGCCCTGGTGATTGGCGCCAATGACGTAGTCAATCCGGCAGCGCGCAAGGACACCTCAAGTCCCATCTATGGCATGCCGATCCTGGACGCAGACAAGGCCCGCAATGTGATCGTGATCAAGCGCGGCCAGGGTACGGGCTTCTCAGGCATCGAAAACCTGTTGTTTTTCGAGGACAACACCCGCATGTGTTACGGCGACGCCCAGGACGTAGCCCAGAAACTCATCACCGGTGTGAAGGCGCTTTAAATCCTTATTGTATTTTCTTGTGTATAGTGTTGTAGTGTGGTATAACACCTTTACACGTAATGAATCCGAGGAATGTGGTATGAGTTATTTGCGCCTGTTGGCCATTGGGACTGCTTCACTGCTGCTGCTAGCCGCTTGCAGCAAGAATGAGAACGCGGTAGAAGTGGCGCTTGAAAAAACGGACAACACCCTGTTTGACTATGTGCCTGCCGACACACCCTACCTGGCCGGCAACCTGAAACCCACGCCTGACGAAGTCATCGAGGTATTCCTGCAGCGCATTCAGCCGGTTCTTGAATCCGTCCAAAACGAACTGGGCAAAGCCAGGCAGGCAATGGCGGAAAGGACCGTTGCGAATCACGGTGACGACAGTGCAAGACTGGTACACGCCATCTTGCAGGAACTCGATGGAAAATTCAGCAGGCAAGGTATGGAGAGCCTGGGATTTGACCTTAGCTCAAACAAGGTCGTGTATGGCATGGGCATTTTCCCTGTCATGCGAATGGGCCTGTCAGATGCTGGCGTCTTGCGCGCAACCATCCAGCGCGTGCTGGCGAACGCGGGGATCGACGCTCCACAACTGGATCACCAGGGCGTTTCCTATTGGCGGCTCAGCGATGGTGAAACGGGTAATGAGCCTGTCGGCCTGTACATCACGATCCTTGAAAATCACTTGGCCATGAGTATTTTTCCCCCGATGGCCGAAACCCAATTGCTGCCCGCATTCCTCGGGCTGGAAATGCCTGGGGACTCAAACGCGGCAACCCGTTTGGCCGAACTGAACGCCAAACACGGTTATACAGCTTATGGTTCGGGCATCCTGGATCTCGACCGCCTGGTCGAGGAATTCATCGCTCCGGGTACGATTATCGCCCGGGTCATGGCAACAAGTGGCCATTTCGATCCGGCTGAAATGACACCAGAATGCATCACTGAAATCCGCGGTATAGTCAGCAACACGCCACGCATGACCGTGGGCACCCGGGAACTGACGACGACCGCCATCGCCATCCAGTACCGCGTGGAAACCAAAACAACATTGGCGCAGCAACTGGTGGGGCTGGTAGCCGGGATACCCGCAGCAAACCCATTGTCAGAGCGCCTCCTCGAATTCTCATTCGGCATGCGATTCGGGGCAGTACGCGATTTTCTGCGGGAAAAAGCCGCCGCCATCATGGAAAACCCTTACCGGTGTGAGCATTTTCAATCGCTCAATGAGAGCGCAGCAGAAGCGTTCACCCAGCTCAACCAGCCGATGCCCCCTCTGGTGAACAACTTCCGCGGCCTGCGCTTGAGTCTGAGTGAGATCACAGAAACGGATTCCCTGCCGGTGAACGGCCGCGGATTGATTGCGGTGCATGTCGATCAACCGGAAATGTTCGTCGGCATGGCCCAGATGTTCCTGCCGGACCTGTCTGAACTGACACTCGCTCCCGGCGAACCTCCTGTCCAGTTACCCGCCTCTTTGCTCCCGATTGAGGACGTAGTCGCTTTCGCCGCCCTTTCAGCCGAGGCGATCGGTCTGTCCATCGGCGATGGCGAAGAAGCCAGCTTGCCCGGTTACCTGGAAGAGGAAGACGGCCCGGCCGGCACTTTTATGTCCATCGGCTACGACATGGCGACTTATCTCGAATACACTCAGAAACTGGGAAACCAGTTTGAACAGAAACTAGACGAATCTTCTGCAACAGACCCCGAGCAGGAAGCAGTACAGCAATCACTTGGTAACATCTTGGCGTCTACCCAGCAGGCCATCAAGTCTTTTTCCGACCGGAGTTACACAACGTTTCGATTCACCCCGGAAGGATTCGAAGCCGACAGCAGAATGACCTTCAAGTAATGAGTTCCGTTTTCAATAACGGAAGTGTTTGATTTTTTCGCCTTTGTGGCCCAGGTCGGTCATGGCTTCAATGCCGATCCGGAGATGAAGATGCACCCAATCCTGGGTGACTTTCTTATCTGATTCCTCAGTTTTCACACCGTCCGGCGTGACCGGCACGTCGGAAACCAGCAACAGGGCACCACGAGCAATTTCGTTGGCATGGCCCACGATAAACAGGGTAGCTGTTTCCATGTCAATCCCGATACAGGTCATTCGATGAAGCTTGCGGTGAAATGCTGCATCATGCTCCCAGACCCGACGATTGGTTGTGTAGACCACACCTGACCGGTAATCGACGCCGTGCGCCAGTATCTTGTCGGAAACGAACTTATGCAGTTTGAACGACGGCAGGGCCGGTACCGCCGGCGGAAAGTAGTCATCGCTGGTACCCTCTCCCCGGATCGCCGCAATGGGCAAAATAAAGTGTCCAATTTCGGTGGATTTCTTCAGACCACCGCATTTCCCAAGAAATAATACGCCCTTGGGTGCAATCGCAGCGAGCAGGTCCATGATGGTCGCAGCATTGCTCGAACCGATACCAAAATTAATGATGGTCAGCCCATTATCATTAGTGGCGGCCTGCATGGCGCGATCCTCACCGAGAATTTCGCAGTCGAACTGCTCAGAAAAATACTGCATGTAGTTCCTGAAATTGGTCAGCAGGATATACTTGCCGAAGCGGTCCAGCGGCATGCCCGTGTACCTGGGTAACCAATTGCGCGTGATTTCGAGCTTGTTCAGAAGATCCATGTCCATTTGTTGTCCTTTTTGGGTTCGTATCAGTATAACAATCAGGTTCCTAACGGTTCCTAACCAGAATTTCCCTTGCCAGCGGAACCGTTATCCTGCGCTTGGCAACGAATGCTGCGTCCTTGAGTCGCTCAAGCATCGTAAGCAAGGAGCCCATGTCCCGCTTGCTGTGTTTAATAAGGTAACGCTGCACATCCCGGGGCAATTCAATTCCCAATGCCCGGGCGCGCTGTTGCAGCACCTGCAGCTTGCCCTCATCATCGGGCAAGCACAGATTCAGTCTCAGCCCCCAGGCCAGCCTGGACTGCAGATCGGGAAGGTTAAATTGCAGGGACGACAAGCTCAAGCGACTACTGACCACCAGGCGGCCACTCGCGGCACGCACTTCATTGAAGCAGCGAAACAGCGCCAGCTCCCATACAGGCTTGCCGACCACGCTGTCCAGGTCGTCCACGCAGACCAGGTCCAGGCCCTGAAGACCATCGAGACCGGCGGCAGCCTCATCCGGCAGATGCTGCAAAGCAATGTAAAAAGCACCCAGCCCCTTTTCACGGGCTGCATGACAAAGTGCATTCAGCAAATGTGTTTTGCCGGAGCCTCCAGGCCCCCAGAGAAAAAGGCTGCCGCCTGGTTCATCCAGCAATTGCCTGGTCGCAAGCAGGACGTTCTGATTGGGGCCAGGGACAAAATCTTCAAAGCGATCCAGCCTCCCGGGCTCCAGTTGCAGCGGAATCTGAGGTGAGAACAATACGGGTACTCCTTAAAAGGTGTACTACACTAGCACTCCTCATCTTCATGGTAGAGAGTGCTTTTTGTATATTCATCCCGCAGGTGCCGGACCAGGACGTTCAGCGCTGCGGTCACGGGCAAGGCAAGCAGAATGCCCAGGAAACCAAACAACTGACCACCGGCCAGGATCGCAAATATGACGGCAACCGGATGCAGGCCAATCCGGTCCCCAACCAGTCTTGGTGTAAGCACCATCCCTTCCAGCGTTTGTCCGACGGCAAAAACCAACAGGACCATGGCCATAGAGAACAAATCCTGGAACTGGAAAGCAGCGGCCAGGACCGCGGCAACCAGGCCGACCATTGTCCCCAGGTAAGGAACAATGCTGAGCAGGCCGGCGCCCATGCCAATGATAAAAGCCAGGTCCAGGCCAAGCAGCCATAAACCTGCGGTGTAGATGACACCGAGCGCAAACATGACGATCAACTGCCCGCGAACAAAGGCCGCCAGGACCTCATTGATTTCGCTGCTCAAGCGGATGACAGCCGACTCGATTCTTCTGGGTAGCAACTTGCGGATTCCGTCGACCAGCAGGTCCCAATCCCGCAACAGGTAAAAAGTGACCACGGGGATCAGAACCAGGTTGATCAACCAGCCCAGCACAGCCTGGCCGCTCCTCGAAACGGTGCCCAGTACACTCAACGTGGCAGAACTGAGCTCTTTCCAGTAGGCCTGCAGCGCATGGGTGATGGTCTCGGTGTCCAGCGACAGACTGGTCAGGCCCAGTTTGGCCTGGAGCCAGGGCAGCACGGTGCCGGCGAACCACTCCAGTGCTCCGGGAACACTGCGCACGAGGTGCTCCACCTGTTTCTGCAGCAATGGAAAAACAATCAGGAAAAGGAGGAACAGCCCCCCCGTCATCAGGATAAACACGATGGAGACCGCCAGAGTCCTGCTGATGTGCCACTTACCGATGCTGACTTTTTCAAGCCGGTCGACAACGGGATCGCCCAGGTACGCCAATGCTGCCGAAATCACGAAGGGTGTAATGACCGGTGCGAGCCGGTAGACCAGCCAGAAAAATGCAGCCGCCAGCGCCAGCAAAAACCATTGTCGTGAATCAGGCGTCATCGCACTTTTTCCTGGCCAGGACCTCATCCAGATAGATGGGCATGGCGTTCAGCTCCAGGCTGAAACGGACCATTCCCCGACTCGCAGCGGTGACGGAAACACGGTTCACAATGCTGAGATTCTGTAAATAGTCGAGGCAGCGACGGTAATCGTCTGCACCCTCGATACCGGTCACCGTCAGTTCGTGCAACCATTTCCCCTGGTCAATTGCGGCAATGGTGTTCGCCTCCGCAACCCGATTCACCGCCTCGTGCATGCTATCGCTGAGTGCTTGCTGCAGATCAACATCATGCTGACGCCAGGCCCAGTTTTGACCACCGTAGGCCAAATTGAGCCGCACGCTCCATTCAGTTCCTTCGCGCCGCGCTGCGGCTATCAGGACTGCGCCATCCTGCCCGGTAATATCCTCCGTATAACCTCCCCAGAGCAATTGTGCATCGACCGGAAAGATTCCTTCCTCATCCGGCTGCGGCCATGACACCGGCTGTCCCCTTGCTGCAGCGATTTCGTTCATTGACTGCCAGGCGTAAGCGTATTCAACCGGCATGATACGACGGCCCATACCGTCGTCCACGACCACCCAGATTTCCACCGGCTGGCGTTCTGCAGGCCACAGGGGCAACTGCAGTTTCCTCAGTAGTTGATTGACTTCCTCTTGTGCGAACCGCGCAACCAGGTGTAATTGATTGGATACACTGTTGTCCGCCAGGATGGATTCCACATTCCGGTAATGGAAGGAAACGACAATCGAAGCAGCACTGTCAAGCGCCGGCTCCACCAGAGGAAAATCTTCAAAACTACCCCGGCCACTGAGTTTTTTCAGTACTTGTTTCAAAGCCAAGGGCAAGGCACGATTGCGTTCTGATTTCTGCTGGCTTGCTACCGGCACTTCACCCGTGTAGAGCCCTGCGGGCGCCGCAAAGCCGGTGCCGGCAGGCAACAGGATCATCACAAATATCTACAAAACTGTTCTCATGGTTCCTTGTATGCAGGAAAATGGAAATAAATGAGCCTGAGCGCAATCTACCAGACAAATAAGATACCATATACTGACTGGGCCCCATAACGAATCTGCTATCGTCTGGACACCTCATTGAACCACACAAAAATGCCGAAAAACAGCCTCTCCTACCGCGATGCGGGAGTCGACATCGATGCCGGAAATGAACTGGTCGAACGGATCAAGCCGGCCGTAAAAAACACCATGCGTCCCGAAGTCCTGACCGGTCTTGGTGGCTTTGGCGCACTGTTCGAGCTGGATTTGAATAAGTGGAGAAATCCGCTGCTGGTTTCCGGCACGGACGGTGTCGGCACCAAGTTAATGCTGGCGCGCCAGCTGGGTCGCCACGACACAATCGGCATCGACCTGGTTGCCATGTGTGTCAATGACATTCTCACCAGCGGCGCAGAACCCCTGTTCTTCCTGGATTACTTCGCCACCGGGAAATTGCAGCTGGACGAAGCTGAGTCGGTCATTACAGGGATTGCCGAAGGTTGCCGCCAGGCCGGTTGTGCCCTGATTGGCGGCGAAACGGCAGAGATGCCGGGCATGTATCGTGACGGCGACTATGACCTGGCCGGTTTTGCCGTCGGTGCGGTCGAGCGCTCACAAGTGCTGGACGGCAAGCGCATTGAAACTGGCCACCAGCTCATTGGCATGGCGTCCAGCGGGCCCCATTCCAACGGGTATTCATTGATCAGGAAAGTCATCGAAGTTTCCGGTGCCGAGCTGGACGACAGGCTGTCGGCAGATGGGGACAACCCCACCAGACTGGGTGATGCGCTGCTGGCTCCGACCCGAATTTACGTCAAACCGATCCTGGAACTGCTGAAATCCGGGCACATTGACGGCTTGGCGCACATCACCGGTGGTGGGCTGACGGAAAACATCGTGCGGGTTTTGCCCGGCAACCTGGGCCTGACCATCGATACCCGTAGCTGGCGTCGCCCGGCAATATTCAACTGGTTGCAGCACAACGGTAGTATTGGCGAGCAGGATATGCTGCGCACTTTCAATTGCGGGATCGGCATGGTGATGCTGGCAAGAAAGGAAACCGTCGAAGGGTTGATATCAGCAGCGGCCAGCCATGACATTGACTGCCATGTCATTGGGGAAGTGACTCACGGCAACGGCTCACAACAGGTACAGTACTTGTGATTGAGTATGCGGGCTAGACTCAGGGTGTGCGTGCTGATTTCCGGCAGCGGCAGCAATCTGCAAGCACTGATTGATGCGCGGGATGAAGGGCGGATCGACATTGACATCGTGGGTGTTATCAGCAACCAGGCAGACGCCAGGGGCCTGGAAAGGGCGAGTAGAGCGGGCATCCCCGCAAGCATTGTCGAACACCAGGACTTTGCACACCGGAACAAGTTCGATCGTGCGCTTGGTCTGCTGATCGGCGCAGGCAAGCCCCACTGGGTCATACTGGCAGGCTTCATGCGCATTGTAGGATCCGCGGTTCTGGACCCTTTCAAGGGACGGTTGATCAACCTCCACCCTTCCTTACTGCCACTATACCGGGGCACGGATACCTATCAGCGTGTACTGGATGCCGGCGACCGGGAACATGGCGCCAGCATACATTTTGTTACCGGCGAACTGGATGGCGGGCCGGTGATTTCTCAGGTCCGGTTGCCGGTGTTGGCCGGTGACGACAAGCACAAGCTGGCAGCCAGGCTCGCGCCGATGGAGCACAGGCTGCTTGTGTCCACTATTGAATTCTTCACGCAGCACAGGGTCGAATACAGCGGCGCCGAGGTGTTGGTAGACGAGAACAGCTTGGAGCACCCCCTGCTGCTGCAAGCTGATGATAGGTTGGTGTAAAAAACATGATGAAACAATGGATCCTGGCCGTGATGATTGGCATCACCGGCGTTTCAGCCTGTGCGGTAAACCCGGTAACCGGCAAGCGGCACCTCCAGGTCTACGGGGCTGAGTGGGAACAAAAAGTGGGGGCCGCGATGTATGCGCCCATGAAGCAGGCCCAGGGCGGCGAGTTCATTCTCGATCCCGAGTTGACGCGATACATTCAGAGCGTGGGCAAGCAACTGGCTGACCGGGCACGCAGAAAAGATCAACTGGACTTTGAATTTTCCATCCTGAATGACTCCAGCCCAAATGCTTGGGCGCTGCCGGGGGGTAAAATTGTAATCAATCGCGGCCTGTTAATGGAACTCGATTCCGAAGCAGAACTCGCCGCCGTGCTCGGCCACGAAATTGTCCACGCCGATGCCGCTCACGGAGCCCGCGCTCAGTCGAAGGGCATGCTGACACAGATCGGCGCCGTGGTCAGCATGGTCATCCTGGGCAGCGTGGATTCAAAAACAACGCGTGAGGTCGCGCTGATGGTTCCGGCGCTGGGTGCCCAACTCCTCAGCCAAAAATACAGCAGGGACGCAGAACTCGAAGCAGATGAGTACGGGATGTTGTACATGTCCGAAGCGGGCTACAACCCGCTGGGAGCTGTCGAATTGCAGGAGGCCTTCGTCGAGCTTTCCAAGAGCCGCAACGAAGATTGGATGAGTGGCCTGTTCGCCTCTCACCCACCATCGCGTGAACGCCTCGAGCGCAATCAAAAAATGGCCAGGGAACTGCCTGAAGAAGGCAATTTCGGCCGGGCCAGATACGCTCAAAGAACGCAATTCCTGAGAAGAGTACAGCCAGCCTATGACGCTTTTGATGAGGCCAACAAGGCCCTCAGCAACGATAAACTGGAACGTGCCCAGGACAAACTGAACGAAGCGATGGCAATCGAACCACGCGAATCACTGTTCCATTCCCTGCAGGGGGACATTCATGCACTGCATAAGAAGCCGGAACAGGCCCTGGCTTCCTACCAGAAAGCCATTAACACCAATCCTGACTTTTTTTATGCTTATCTGCGCAAGGGGCAAGTGGAATACAATCAGGACAAGCCCCAAGCCGCACGTTCAGACCTGGCCAAAAGTGTGGCGCTGATGCCCACTGCCGAAGCGCACTACCTGCTGGGAAAAATGGACAAGGACGAAGGCAGTCTGGACAGTGCCAGCGACCACTTCAGGATTGCCGCCCAGTCTGATTCAGAATCTGGTCAGAAGGCCAACCGGGAACTGCTGATCCAGGACCTGGCAAACAATCCGTCGCGATACGTCGGTTCAAGGGCGGAGATTGATGCACACAACATGATCTGGTTCCGGCTTGAAAACCTGACGCGCGTGTCGATGATAGATATCGAAATCAGTTATGTTTGGCTGGATGAACAGGGCCAGACTCACCAGGGCAAGATGAGCTACCGGGGTCCCCTGAAAGGCGGCAAACTAGACCGGGTCAATACCGGTATCAAGATGGAAAACGCCAGCGATTTGGAGCGCCGGATTCACGTACAGATCACCGCCGCGAGCGTGGCGGTCGACTAGAGGCCCTAGCGCGTTTAGGGAACTTCTGTATGCAAGCCCAGGGCGTGGATTTCATTTCCCATCAGTTCGCCCAGGGCCGCATACACCATGCGGTGGCGCTGCAGCGTAGCCTTCCCACGGAACGACTCGTAAACGACATGTGCTTCGAAATGTACGCCATCGTTACCGCTGACGCTAACCTCCGCACCCGGCAATCCTTCACGGATCATTTGCTCTATAGTTGTGCTATCCATAGACTATGCATCCTCGTATCTGTAATCATCGGTTTTAGCCGGCATATTGCACGAAAGCGGACCAACAAACAGTTAAATGTAATCATATTTAGAAATTTGTGGACAAAAGGACTCCAAAATGAAAAGTATATTTTGTCCTATTCGGGTTGACGGGAAATCACCCACCTGATGCTCATTCCCATCGTCCAAATCATCGGCGGATTTATCTTGCTGGTGTGGGGAGCGGATCGCCTGGTTGCGGGTGCTTCGGCGACAGCCAGAAATCTCGGTGTCTCTCCCCTGGTCATCGGGCTGACCATAGTCGCTTTCGGTACTTCGTCACCGGAATTGGTCGTTTCCGCTATAGCCGCCTACCAGGGCAACCCCGGGCTCGCCGTCGGCAACGCGATCGGGTCAAATATTGCGAACATCGGGTTGATCCTCGGTTTAACGGCGTTGATCTATCCACTCAGGGTCAAGTCCGAAGTCCTCAAACGTGAATATCCCTTGCTGATGCTCATCATGATCAGCAGTTTTATCATGGCAGCTGACCTGGTATATACACGCACGGAGGGCTGGCTGATGCTCTTTGGTCTGGCCGTCCTGGTTATCTGGATGGTTCGTTTTGGCTTAAGGCGAGGGCCCCAGGATCCCCTGGCCAAGGAATTCGCCGCCGAGATTCCAAGCGATATGCCGATGAAGGTAGCCGTAATGTGGTTGCTGGTCGGCCTGGTGATCCTGCCGTTGAGTTCAAGTTTCCTGGTCGAAGGAGCCGTCAGCATTGCGCAGTCGCTGGCAGTTTCGGACGCCGTGATCGGGCTGACGATCGTCGCTTTCGGAACCAGCCTGCCAGAATTGGCAGCAGCGTTGACCAGCGCTCTGCGCAAGGAAGACGACCTGGCCATCGGCACCGTTATCGGGTCCAATATGTTCAATATCCTGGGGGTGCTGGGTATCGCGGCAACCATCAGCCCGGTGCAGGTCGAGGACCTCATGCTCAAGCAGGACTTCCCGGTGATGTTTCTGCTAACGGTGCTGTTATTCTTCATGGCTTACGGCATCAGCGGGCCAGGCAGAATCAGCCGGAAATCCGGTTGTCTCCTCCTGGCCATCTATGGTTGCTACCAGGTTCTGGTCTGGATCACGGCCACGCGGGTTATTCCTTAGGGCGTGCTGTACTGTGTGCACCCGACAGGTAAAATAGGTTGATGAATAAAGATGACATCATAACCCTGGCTCAGGCCGTTATCGAAAACGAGGCGGCTGCAGTGAGTGCACTGCTGGACCGGATTGATGAATCTTTTTGCCGGGCTTGCGAGATCATGCTCGACTGCGAGGGCCGCATCGTGGTCATCGGGATGGGAAAGTCCGGCCATATCGGGGGCAAAATTGCCGCCACGCTGGCCAGCACCGGCACGCCTGCTTTCTTCGTTCATCCTGCCGAAGCCAGTCACGGCGACCTGGGCATGATCAAGAAAACCGACGTTGTCCTGGCGCTTTCCAATTCAGGTGAGACCGATGAGGTCAACCTGATCCTGCCGGTGTTGAAACGCCTGGGTGTCAGAATTATCGCAATGACGGGCAACACGGACTCTACCCTGGCTCGGCATGCTGATATTCACCTGGATGTCAGCGTGGCAGAAGAAGCCTGTCCGCTTGGCCTTGCACCAACCTCCAGCACTACCGTTGCACTCGTCATGGGCGATGTGCTCGCGGTTTCGCTGCTGGAATCAAAGGGTTTCACCCGCGAGGATTTCGCGCGGTCCCACCCTGCCGGCCAGCTGGGCCGGAGAATCCTGCTGCACATCCAGGACATCATGCACACGGGTGAAAATATTCCCTGCGTCGATGAGCAGTCAACCATCTCACAGGCTATCGTTGAAATGACGCGCAAGAGGCTGGGTATGACGGCTGTGGTCGATGTTTCAGGCAAGGTCAGCGGTATTTATACAGACGGAGATCTCAGGCGTACACTGGACTCAGGTCTCGATCCTCATAACACGCTGGTCTCAGCGACCATGACTCACGGTGGCAAGCATATTTCACCCAAGGCGCTGGCTATGGAGGCCGTTCAAATGATGCAGGCACACTCCATACAGGGCTTGCTGGTAATTGATGACGACGGGCAACTGGTCGGTGCGCTTAATTTCCAGGACCTATTAAAAGCCGGCGTTGTTTAGGGCCTGTTCACACCGATGCAGTGCATCAAGGTGATATCGATGTTAATTGACAAAAGCGGTTTCGACCCCTTGCTGCTCGAAAGAGCGGCATCGATCAGGATGCTGGTTCTCGACGTCGATGGTGTGCTGACCGATGGCAGCCTTTATTTCGACAACAACGGCAACGAAATGAAGGCCTTTTCAATCCGGGACGGCCTGGGCTTGAGATGCCTGCAACTGTGCGGGATTGAACTGGCCCTGATTACCGGCCGGCAGTCGGAAATTGTTGATCGGCGGGCAGAGCAACTCGGCATCGTGCACGTCTACCAGGGACGCAACGACAAACTGGATGCATTCATTCATTTGCTGGAGAAAACGGGTATCGATGAACAACAGGTCTGTTATGCCGGTGATGACTGGATCGACCTTCCTGTGTTGGAGCGGGTCGGTCTAGCTGTCACCGTGCCCGAAGCCGACAAAATCGTCAAGGACAGTGTTCACTGGGTAACATCCCACAGTGGCGGAAAGGGTGCTGTGCGCGAAATATGCAACCTGGTACTGGCTGCGCAGGGACTGGAAAAGAAAGTGCTTGATGAGATTCTTAAGCCGAATATTGCACCAGGGTTTAAGCCGTGATCAAGCGCAAAACCAGGCATGGCATTATTTTCTTGACCGTTCTGGCAATCATTACCTGGCTGTTACCGAAGAGTTCTTCCGACTCGCTTAACCAACCTCCGGCGCGACTCGACACCCAGTTGAACTACGCGTTGTGGGATTTCAACAGCCAATTACTCGACAAGCAGGGAAACATCAACCTGCAAATCTCATCGCCACTTCTCAGGCAAGTCGCCCAAAGTGAAGTGGCCACGATAGAAAGCCCCCAAATTCGCATAAAACAGGTTGATCAGCAGTGGCACATCACCGCCGAGTCTGCAATCATCACCGCTGACCGGGAATATATTTCGCTGATTGGCGATGTAAACATGCTGCGATTGAACCAGATCAGTGGTGAAACACTCAATATTACAACCAGAGATGTCATGTTAAAGGTAACGCCGCGGACGGCAAGCACGGAATCGTTTGTCACCATTGTCCAGGACGGCGACCGGCTTGATGCCCTGGGTATGAATCTGGACATGATCAATGACAACTTTGAACTGCTGAACGACGTGCGAGCTCATTATGATATTCCTTAGGAAGATGCTGGCGGGCCTGGCCCTGTTTGTTCTGTCCGGCCAGCTAATGGCCCTGGAATCCGACCGGAAGCAAGCACTGGAAATCGATGCCGATGCAACAGAAGGCACCCTAGGTGACGGCATAGCCGTGCTCTACGGCAACGTGGTGATTCGCCAGGGTTCATTGTTGGTTAAAGCCGATGTCGCGGAAGTTGAAAAATTGGATGGCCGTGTACGCACTATCGTTTTGACCGGCAAACCCGTGCACCTCGAGCTGGAAATTGAAGAGGAAGGCCTGGTCCAGGCAGAGGCACTGAAAATCGAATACGAGGTCGCCACCGGTATTATTACTTTGACCGGTGCTGCCACGGTCATTCACCCCCAGTACCATGTCAGCGGAGAATTGTTGATCTATAACATGGATTTGCAGCACTTCGAGGGTAACGGGGGTGACGGCAATGGACGGATTCGTATCGAACTGGATCCGGAAGTCATACCAGACATCGACACCCGCTACGACAGCGAAGAAAAACCAAGCCAGGGATCAAATCAGTGACATGCTCAAAGCGGTAAATCTCCATAAATCATTCGGCAAAAGAGACGTCGTTCGAGGCGTGACCATGCAGGTTGAGCCCGGCAGAGTCGTTGGCTTGCTGGGGCCCAACGGGGCAGGTAAAACAACCTGTTTTTACATGATTGTCGGCCTGATTTCTGTTGGCGCCGGCAAAATCATTGTTGATGGAGTCGATGTCACACACGAACCGGTCAACGTCCGCGCCGGACTCGGGGTGGGTTATCTGCCACAGGATGCATCAATATTCCGCAAACTGAGCGTTGCAGATAACATCATGGCCATACTGGAAATGCGCTCCGAACTCGGAGAGTCGGGTAGGAACGAAATGGCGCAACAATTGATGGAAGACCTCGGTATCTCGCACCTGGCTGAGCAAATGGGCATCAGTCTCTCAGGCGGGGAACGCCGACGCACAGAAATCGCTAGGGCTTTGGCTGCTGGCCCGAGGTTTATATTGCTGGATGAACCATTCGCAGGCATCGACCCTATTTCCGTGGTTGAAATTCAGAAAATCGTCAAACAGCTGACTAAAATGGACATCGGAGTCCTGATTACGGATCACAATGTCAGGGAAACCCTGGGTATCTGTGACCACGCATACATCCTAAATGAGGGCCAGGTGCTCGCCGAAGGCAAACCCGCAGAAATTCTTGCCAACGACGAAGTGCGCAATGTTTACCTGGGCAGAGAATTTAGTCTCTGACCAAAAAATGGCCGACCTGTCACTCCAACTCAGGCTTACACAGAAGCTCTCCTTGTCGCCTCAGCTGCAACAGGCTATCCGCCTGTTGCAACTCAACCGGATCGAACTTCGTGAATATATCCAGGATGCCCTGGACTCCAATCCACTGCTGGAACGGGATGAATCCGACGCAACCCAGGATCAGGATTCCGTCGATCTTGACCCCAAAGCAAGCGAAAGCGTTTATGACCACCCGGAGGAAAAAGACAACGCTGACTGGGAAGTCGCCGGTCCAGGCGAGGAACAGTGGGCGGAACGCAGCTCCTTCGAGAGCTACGGCATGGAGCCACAGATTGCCGATACCGGCACGGATTCCCTGCAGGAACACTTGCTGTGGCAGGTAAACCTTTCACATTTCAGCCCCGTGGATACCGGCATCGCCACGGCGATCGTATACGGACTGGATGATGATGGCTTCCTGCCCGACAGCATCCAGGACATCCGCGCCAGCCTGGCGCCGGAATTGCTGGTGGGTGAGGACGAGGTACTGGCCGTACTTCACCGGGTGCAGCGAATGGAACCGGTGGGTGTCGCGACGCGGGATGCCGCAGAATGCATCCTGGTTCAATTATCCGCTTTGCCGGCTGATACACCTGCGAGGGAACTCGCCCTGCGGATCGCGCGTGATTTTCTTGACCTCGTCGCCCGGCATGAATACGACAAACTAAAGAAAAATACCCGCGCCGACGGGGAATCCCTGTCACAGGCACTGGACCTGATACAGTCCCTCGAGCCAAGACCCGGTGCTCGCTACGATAACCGCCACGACGAGTACCTGGTTCCCGATATCTATGTTACACGCTCACACAGCGAATGGAGAGTCACGCTGAACCCGGAAAATGAACCGGGCTTGCGCCTTAATAATTATTACGTTGATCTGCTGCGCAAGTCAGGCGGAAAAGATGCGAAGTACCTGCGGGGCCGGTTGCAGGAGGCGCGGTGGCTGATGTCCAGCCTGGAAATGCGAAACCGCACCTTATTGAAAGTTTCACAGGCCATTGTTGATTCCCAGCAAGATTTCCTGGAACAGGGAGATATCGCAATGAAACCCTTGGTATTAAAAGACATTGCCGATAGCGTGGGTGTTCACGAATCAACTGTTTCGCGCGCCACCACACGAAAATACATGCTGACGCCCAGGGGCCTGTACGAACTGAAGTATTTCTTTTCGAGCCATGTAAAGACAGACCGCGGCGGCACGATCAGCGCCACTTCAGTAAAAGCATATTTACAGGTGTTGCTGCTCAATGAACCACAACAGAGTCCGCTGAGCGATCAAGACTTGTCTACCCTTCTTCACCAGACCGGTATCTGCGCGGCACGCAGAACAGTTGCGAAATACCGCGAGTCCCTGGGCATAGGTTCGTCCAATGAACGACGGCGCCTGTACAAACAAAAATCCTCCCGAATTTGAGGATTGATTGATCTATGCATTGATCGAAATCGGGTATAAGATCATCGCTGTACAGGACTGACTTTTTTACAGGAAAACGACATGCAAATTAACGTTACCGGACATCACGTAGAAGTAACATCTGCACTCAGAGCGTATGTGACTGAGAAAATGCAGCGTATTTCCCGCCATTTAGATCACGTGATTTCGATCAATGTAATTCTCAAAGTCGAAAACCACCAGCAGCAAGCTGAAGGTACCGTCAACGCTGCCGGCAAAGCACTGTTTGCCCACGAAATTGATAGTGACATGTACGCTGCGATCGATGGTCTTGTTGACAAGTTGGACAAACAGGTAAGGCGATACAAAGATCGAATGAGAAGTCACCACGCCAGGCGTGCAGCTTCCAACGGTTGATCCAGGACCCGTCCAGGTAGCGTTAACATCCATGAATCAGAGTCTCCCAAGGCAGTTTCTATACCAATGCTTTTAAGTGACCTGCTTAGTCCAGAACGAATTCTGTGCGATGTGCACAGCAGCAGCAAAAAGCGATTGCTGGAAACCATCAGCAAAGAACTCGCCCGAAACAGTGACGATCTGTGCCAAAGAGAAATTTTTGAGAGTCTCTGCGCACGGGAGCGTCTGGGCAGCACCGGGCTTGGCAATGGGGTCGCTATTCCGCATGGCCGGGTCAAAGGCAGCCGGGACATCGAGGCTGCATTCATCTGCCTGAAAAAACCCGTTCCTTTCGACGCCATTGACGGCAAACCCGTAGACCTGCTGTTCGCGATGACGGTGCCGGAAAGCTGCAATGAAGACCACCTGAAACTGCTGGCTCAGGTAGCAGAACTATTAAGCGACCCGGATCTGCTGCAAGAATTGCGCGTAGCCCAAAGCCCCGGCAAGCTGTTGCAATTGCTGTCCTCCTCCCAGCACAACACCTCCCATTAGCCCGCACTTGACGCATTCGCTCACAGCCCGGAATCTTTTCGATGACTTGCACGACAGGTTGAGTCTGCATTGGGCCGCGGGGACCGGCGAAAGCAAGCCGTACTCCATTTCTGCAGGTGACCTGTCCGCCAGACCTGACCTGGCCGGTTTCTTGAACCTGATCCATCCCAACAAGGTCCAGGTGCTCGGCGAAGCGGAAATACGCTACCTCGATTCCCTGCAATCCGCTGAACTGGCCGTGACGCTGGAGCAGATTCTCAAAAGCAAACCCCTGGCGATTGTCATTGGTGACGGCCTGGACATACCGCCCTCCATCATCGGTGCAGCAACGGGCAGTGGAACAGCGCTGATGAGAACGGATAATCCAGCCTGGAAACTGGTGAACTATCTCCAGTACCACATTGCTCGCAAGCTCGCCCGGCGTACAACCCTACACGGCGTATTCATGGAGGTATTCACGATTGGCGTGCAGATTACCGGGGACCCGGGCAGTGGCAAGAGTGAAGTGGCTTTGGATCTGCTGAACAGAGGGCACCGGCTGATCGCGGATGACGCACCGCAATTCACCCAGGTCTCCCCGGATGTCATTGATGGAACCTGCCCTGAAGCCCTTCAGGATTGTCTTGAAGTTCGTGGGCTCGGTGTCCTCAATGTGCGGCGAATGTTCGGTGATGCCGCCATAAAGCTGAACAAGTTTCTTCGCCTCATCATTCACCTGGAAATCCCAGGGGACACTGCCAAGCCTGAAATCAAGGATCGCCTGCATGGTGACCTCAATACCCAGAAGGTACTTGAACTCGATGTTCCTCGCATCGCACTACCGGTTCTGGCAGGGAGAAACATGGCCGTGATGACCGAGGCTGCTGTGCGTGATTTCATGTTGAAAATGAAGGGTTATGATGCGGCTTCTGCTTTTATCGAGAGGCACACACGAATACTGAGACGCAATCGACGAGGCCCCAAAGATTGAGGCAACCCCACTGCGACCAACTGGTGCAACGATTGATCCTGGTCACCGGACTGTCCGGCAGCGGGAAATCCACCGCGCTCAGAGCACTGGAAGACCAGGGTTGCTACTGCGTGGATAACCTTCCAGCTGCACTGCTAAAAGAGTTTGTGCAACAGATTGGTAAAGACCCAGCACTTTATTCAACGGTCGCGCTGGGCATTGACGCACGTTCGCGCGACCCGGAACTGGAGGCGATTCCGGATTGGCTGGACGAAAGGAACGAAACCGGGCTCCATTGCCAGTTACTGTTTCTGACAGCGGACACAAAGGCCATCATCCAGCGATTCAGTGAAACCCGGCGGCGGCACCCTCTGACCGGTGATCAGCACTCACTGCCGCAAGCCATCGAAAAGGAAAAAAAACTGCTTGAACCATTGAAGCGCAGGGCGGACTGGATTATTGACACCAGCGATACCAACATCCATCAGCTCAAGCGCCAGGTTTGGAATTGCCTGGGCACAGAGCGTGATTCCATGATGGTGGTTCTGGAGTCATTCGCTTACAAACGAGGCATACCACAGGACGTGGATTTTGTATTTGATGTAAGGAACCTCCCGAACCCCTATTGGGTTGAAGAACTGCGTGATTTCAGTGGACTGGACAGCAAGGTGAGTGAGTGGCTGGAATCGAATGAAGTAGTGGATCGGATGTACGCGGATATTGAACAATTCCTGCTCGCCTGGCTGCCGGATTTCCGCGACGGCCAGCGCAGCTATGTTACCGTAGCTATCGGGTGTACAGGCGGGAGGCATCGTTCAGTCTACCTGGTTGATCGCCTGGCAAAACGTCTTCGTTCCGATTTTGGAAGAATACTCATTCACCACAGGGAACTGCAATCTTGAGCGTGGGAATCGTCATCGTGACGCACGGTCAGACCGGTCAGTCCCTGGTCAATGACGCAGAGTTCATCCTGGGACAGTCACTTGGTAGCATCCACTGTATTGAGTTCAACCAGTCCGGGAACCAGCCGACCGGAGACGATGAACTAAAACAGGTCATCGCCCAAAGTGATCATGGTGAAGGCGTCCTGGTGCTTGCCGACCTGGTCGGCGCCAGCCCTGCAAACTTGGTAACAGGCCTGCTCAAGGAGTATCGCGCAGCCATGGTAACGGGCATCAACCTGGCCATGCTCATCCGGGTATGGAATTACCGTGACACACCACTGGAATCGCTTACACACAAAGCCGTGCAGGGTGGAATACGGGGTATTGAAGCATTTCACCCGCCAATTGAATAAAAGCCATGAATTCCAGATCGGTCACCATTGTAAACAAGCTCGGCCTTCACGCTCGTGCGGCGACGCGTCTGGTCAACTGTGCATCGGCGTTTGAAGCCGAACTGTGGATTAAAATTGGTAAAAAAACCATCAACGCCAAGTCCATCATGGGCGTTCTGACACTGGCAGCCAGCAAGGGAACCGTGCTGGTGATTGAAGCAGATGGTCCTGACCGGGAAGACGCCCTGCAGGCAATTTATGAGCTGATCAATGGCCGTTTCGGTGAAGATGAATAGAAAAATGGTTACGCGAACATGACACTGGCCCTGACCGGACACGCTGTGGCCAGCGGCATCGCGATTGGCCAGACACACCTGGCTGAGCGCAATGAGCTCGAGATCGAAGAATACCGAATTGAGCGCGAAGACGTTAAAAAGGAAATCACACGCTACCACCAGGCGGTCGATGCAGCCCGGAATCAACTGGATGAGCTAGCGCAGCGTATCAGCAGAAATGTGGGCATTCCTGCAGGTGAAATCATCCAGATACATGTGCTGATGCTGGGTGACGATAGCATCAGGGAAGCGACCGAAAACCAGATTAGAAGCGAGCTATGCAACGCTGAATGGGCGCTCCAGTCTCAGCTTGAACTCATCCTCTGTCAATTCCGCATTATGGATGATCCCTACATTCGCTCGCGTGGTGAAGATATCACCCAGGTGGTCCGCTTGGTCCAGAGCAAGCTCAACGAAAAAGGGGCAGGAAAACCTTTAGAAAACATCCCCGATCGCCTTGCTGAAACGATGGTCATCGCCACCGAACTGACACCAGACGAACTCGCCATTCTTCACGAACGCGGCGTGGCCGGTATCGTTACAGAGCATGGCGGGCCGCACAGCCACACGGCCATACTCGCCAGCAGCCTGGGCATTCCTGCTGTATTTGGCGTTCGACTTGCGCAAAGCCTGCTCAAGGAAGGGGAAACCCTGGTCCTTGATGGTGACTTGGGTGTGGTCTACGCAGATCCGGATGTAGCGATCCTGGACCATTACCACCAGGTTCAGCGTGATACCGTTCGGTTCAGAAAATCGCTGGAGAAAGTACGTAAACTGCCCTGCCGCAGTATTGACGGTGAATCGATCAGCCTACAGGCCAATGGAGAACGCCCCGAAGAATTGCTCCAGGCGATCGACCTGGGTGTGACAGGCATCGGCCTGTACCGCACAGAATTCCTACATCATCGTGGCATGGCGTCTGATGAGGAGACCCAGCTGGGCGAATACCTCGCTGCCATTGAAACACTGAAGGGCCTGCCGCTGACCATTCGAACCCTGGACCTGGGCGCAGATAAACCCACTGATTCTGCGGATTACGATCAACCATCGCGCTCTGCCAATCCGGCACTGGGACTGCGAGCAGTCCGTTTATGCCTGAGGGACACGGACCAGTTCAAGATGCAGTTGCGGGCGATACTCAGAGCCAGCGCCGCGGGCCCGGTGAGCTGCCTGATTCCTATGTTGACCAGTGCGCCGGAAGTCGTGATGGTTCGTACCTTGTTGGATGAAGCCCGGGAGGAATTGGATGAAAGCGGATTGGCTTATGATCCGAACCTTCCGCTCGGGGGAATGATTGAAGTGCCCGCCGCTGCCCTGTCCATAGAAGAATTCAGCCAAAACCTGGACTTCATTTCCGTGGGCACCAATGACCTCCTGCAATTCATGCTGGCCGCCGACCGTGCAGATGAGGAAGTAGCGCACCTGTATGATCTGCAACACCCCGGCATGGTGCGGCTGCTGCGGCATATTTTCCGTACGGCTGAGGCATCACGGATCCCCGTCAGCTTGTGTGGAGAAGTTGCAGGTGACCGGCGTTACACCCGGCTGTTGCTGGCACTGGGCCTGCGTGAATTCAGCATGCACCCTTCACGGCTGTTGGAAGTCAAACAAGTGATCACCGAAACCCATATCCCCCGGGCTACGGCCGCACTGACGCAGTGGCTCAACAACACGGGAAATCAGCGCGATATTTCCCTGTTGCAATTACTCGATCAGTCACAACAAACTCTCCTGGGCCAGTAAACACTAGCCCACATATTCCCTTATAATGCGGGCGGTTGACGTAGGGCTGGGTGGACCGGACCGCGCGAGGAGGACGTCATGGCAGAAAAAATACGTGAAGACAAGACCGCACGTCACCTCGACCACTTGTCCGAGGCACTCGATTCCGGTAAGCAGCACCAGGTAAGTGACCTACTGAAGAACCTGTCTGCCGCCGAGATCGGTGATCTCCTCGAATCTCTGCCACCGGCAAAACGACTGGTCGTGTGGGAAATGACGAATCCCGAACTCGATGGTGAGGTGCTGGTAGACGTCAATGATGAAGTGCGCGCCGGCCTGATTCGCGGCACTTCTCCCGAAGACCTGGTGGCGGCGGTCGATGACCTCGACCTGGATGATCTCGCCGATATTCTCGACGACCTGCCTGAACCGGTTATCAGTGAAGTGTTGCGCAGCATGGATCGACAGGAACGGGAGCGCCTGGCCCAGGTTCTGTCCTACCCCGAAAATTCGGCCGGCGGCTTGATGGACCCGGACGTCATCACCATCCGTCCGGACGTCAACCTGGACGTAATCCTGCGTTACCTAAGAGCGCGCGGCGAACTGCCCGAGGTATTTGACCTGCTGTTCGTGACTGACCGCAAAGGGAGCTATCTGGGCAGCCTCAAAATCTCCGATCTTCTGACCCAAAAAGTCACCGATGCGGTGGGTGATTTGATGGATACCTCGGCCAGAACGATCCCTATCGACATGCACGAAAGCCAGGTGGCGATGGAATTCGAGCATCATGACCTGATCTCGGCGCCGGTTCTGGGCGAGGACAATCGCCTGCTGGGGCGCATTACGATTGACGACGTTGTGGACGTCATGAGGGACGAAGCGGAACACACGGTCCTGACCATGGCCGGCCTGGACGAAGAAGCAGACATGTTCGCACCGGTCTTTCAGTCCGCGCGCAGGCGCTGGGTCTGGTTGGGCGTCAACCTGGTCACAGCCCTCCTCGCTGCCATGGTGCTGTACGCCTTCGAAGCGACGCTTGACCAAATTGTCGCCACCGCTGTGCTGTTTCCGATCGTGATGAGCATGGGTGGTATCGCAGGAACGCAGACCCTGACACTGATGATCAGGGGCATGGCAACCGGTCAGGTCAGTGCGCGCAACGCGCCGGATCTGTTGCGCAAAGAACTGGCGGTGGGCCTACTGAACGGCGTCCTGTTTTCTGTCCTTGTCGGCGCCGTTGCCATATTCTGGTATGACGATATTCTGCTGGGCCTGGTGATTGGCGCCGCCATATTGCTCAATCTGCTGGTCGGTGCACTCGCCGGCGCACTGGTTCCCGTCATTCTCAAACGCATGTCCATCGATCCGGCGCTGGCGGGCGGAGTCGTCCTGACCACGGTTACCGACGTCGTGGGCATCCTGGCATTCATCGGCCTGGCCACCTTCATCCTGCTCTAGGGCCTGTCAACACTTGCCAGCCGAATGAAGATTTTACTCATCACACAGGAACCACCCCTGCTGAGTGAAGTGGTGGTCAGCGGCAATGCGGTTCGTAGCCGGCAGGTCAGCCAGGCCCTGGTCAGTGCAGGTCACGAGGTAGTACAGGCTTGGCTGTCCACAGATCGCAAGCGTGTAAAAGGATCATTTCGCAACCGGGATGAATTGCAGGGCATCCTGATGAAGCAGGCGCCTGACGCCATTATCGTCAGTTACTGGGAATTGCTCGGACTGCTTCCCTACAAGCTCCAACAGCCCGTGATCCTCGATTACGTCGCACCCCGTTCCCTGGAGGAAATGTACGAATCGCCGGATACAGTGAGGAGTAGCATGCGCAGGCTTCGTCTGAACCTGCAGCACTGTGATGCGGTGATGGTCGGCAACGAGAAGCAGCGGCATTTGCTGCTCAACACGATGATCGAAGCCGGATTTGATTTGCGTGACTCAAACCCTGTTCTGATCGTTCCACTGGGTGCCGATGTGGTCGGCCCACCGCAATCGGACCCCATGAAAAGCGGCTGGCTTCTGGTCGCCGGTGGCGTAAGCTGGCCGTGGATAAAATCCGAGGCCTACACGGCTGAAATAGAACGTTTAGCGAATGAAATGCGCCCGGCCCTGCGCATGGTACTGTTCGGTGGCCGCTACCGGTGGCACGAACAACAGGACAATACCGGGACAGAAATACCGGACCCCGCAACTGCTGATTCCAAAGGAAACGCAGTGAGTCGCCATGCTCTGGAGTCCTACCGTCATTTCAGTAAATACCTGACCGAACACGCGCACATCGGCGTGGAACTGGCGGAATGGAATCTTGAGCGCCAGTACAGCCAGTCCTTCCGGTCGCTGGAATTCCTGCGTCATGGCCTGCCCCTGCTGTGCAACCGCTACCTGCCCATCGCCCGGCTGGTTGGGAAATATGACGCTGGCTGGACTGTTGATGAACCCGGTTCACTGGCAAGCCTGCTCCCGAAAATCGTGTCGCGGCCGGATGAATGGCGAAAAAAATCTGCAAATGCCCTGCAACTGGTTGCACAGGTGCTTAGTCCCGAACGGTCAGTCCGGCCCCTGCTGGAGTGGCTCGAATCAGCATCGAAAGCGGCACGCTTACCGGAAATACCTGCCAGCGCAAATGGAGAACCCGTACTGGGTGTGCCACCGCTTGGCCAGCGGCTGAAACGCCAGTTCAAATTGATCCGGCTAGTATTGATTGGCCTCCTCTATGGCCGAGAGAAAGGCAGCGGTGTGCTGTTGGTGACGCGGGGCGACCTGTTTCCTTCCGATCACGGTGCAGCGGTACGCACTGTGGAGACCGCAAGGGCACTTTCCCATCGCGGATTGCAGGTAGGTATCGTGACCGAGGAGAGGAAATTCTGGTACCGGTTCATAGATGGAAAGGCAGAGAAGGAAAGATTTCCTTGGTGGGTGAAGATGCTGAGTGTACCGGCCCCGCTGGTCAAGTTGCTGCATTATTCCAAGGACATCCCTTTCAGTAACAGTTTCCTGTACATGCCCCTGTCCGATCGAGGCTTCCAATGGCGGATTATAGCCGCGGCGAAGCAGCTTCAGGCCGGGGTTCTCCAAGCCGAGTTTCCCGCCTATGCCCTGCCCTGCATTAAGCTCAGGGAAGCCATGGATTGCGGCGTGGTGCTGGTAGAACACAACGTGGAATACGACCGCATCAGAGTTCAGGTTGATGAACTGACGCAAGCCCAGTACGAAAACCTCAAGTCCATTGAGATCACTCTGTGTAATGATTCAAATGCGGTGGTTTGCGTCTCGGATAATGATCGCCGCAAACTGGAACTGGACGGCGTCAGGCCGGAACTGATGCAAACGATCCCGCATGGTGTTGACCTTGGGCAATTTGACGAACTGCCTGCCGAGGATGCCAGGGCACATTTTGGTATCTCAAAGCACGAACCGATCCTCGTCTACCACGGAACTTTTTCCTATCCACCCAATCGCGAAGCGCTGCGTTTATTCGCCGAAATCCTGCTGCCCGGACTGGAACAACAGGGCCTCAAAGCCCACCTGCTGGCGGTGGGCAAGAACCCATCGGCCAACAGCCCCCACCCACGTATTCACCTGACCGGCAGCGTCGAGCGTGTCGCACCCTGGCTCAAGTCAGCTGACCTGGCTGTAATCCCCCTGACCGACGGGGGCGGCACAAGGATGAAAATCATCGACTGTTTCGCAGCCTGCCTGCCGGTGATCACCACCAGCAAGGGAATCGAAGGGATTCCGGTGATTCCTGGGCGCCATGCACTGGTGATCGACAACTGGGAATCCATGATCGAAGCCATTCGTGAATGTTGGGAAACCCCGGAAAAAGCACAAGCCCTGGCCCGGGAAGGCCGGGCGCTGGCTGAAAGTATGGACTGGAAAGCAGTCGCTGAAAAATACCACTCGCTCTATGCCACGCTGCCCTGACCCGACCTACAAAATTGAGTGGTTCATCAACCAGACCATCGCTGATCGATTCATATGGATTCGTGACCGCTACTTTGCGCATATTCCAATCTTGGTTACACTGCAATTCCACGTTATACATTGAGGTGCTTCCGATGTTTGTACGATATGCAATTCTATTGAGCATGATCCTGCTGTCGCAGTCACCTGCTCGCGCAAGCGAACTGAATGATGCGGTCAAGTATGACTATGATGTGTACCTCGCAGCACTTTTTGATCATTTTCATCGCAACCCTGAATTGTCGCTGGTCGAATTTGAGACCGCAAAACGCATGGCCGGGGAGTTGCGCGAAGCAGGTTTTGATGTAACAGAAGGCGTCGGCGGCACGGGAGTTGTTGCCATCATGAATAACGGTGAAGGGCCTCTGGTGATGATGCGCGCAGATATGGATGGTCTGCCGGTCGAGGAGAAATCCGGCTTGCCGAATGCTTCCAGGAAACAGCAGCAAAGCCCGATTACCGGAGATACAGTCTTCACCATGCATGCCTGCGGCCACGACGTACACATCACCAGCCTGGTCGGCACAGCCCGCCAGATGGCCGCGCGCAAAGATCAATGGAGCGGCACCCTTATGTTGGTTGTACAACCCGCTGAGGAGCGGGGGATTGGCGCGAAAGCGATGAAAGCAGACCATATCTGGGATCGCTTTGGTAGGCCCGACTATGCCCTTGCTTTCCATGTGAACTCGAATGACGTGGTCGGCAAGATCAATATTTCGGAAGGCAGCCCATTCGCTGGCTCAGATACCGTCGATATCATTATTCATGGTGTCGGCGCGCATGGCGCGCATCCGCATCGTGGCAAAGACCCGATCGTGCTCGGTAGCCAAATTGTGCTGGCTTTGCAGACTCTGGTTGCCCGTGAACTGTCGCCGCGGGATCCGGGCGTGGTCACTGTTGGTTCATTTCACGCGGGCACCAAACACAACATCATCTCCGACAGGGCACATCTGCAGCTCACCGTTCGCAATACCAGCAAGGAGACACGCGAGCTGTTGTTGAGCGGTATACAGAGAATTGCTGTGAATATGGGACGGGTCGCGGGCTTGCCCGAGGACAAGTTGCCAGAAGTGATTATTTCCGAGGAAAGTGTGCCGCCCACGAATAACGATGCTGTTACTACACGTCGTCTAAAAACCGCCTGGGCCGGCGCGATGGGAGAGGCGACGGTAATCTACGCCCCAACCAAAGGAATGGGCGCCGAAGACTTCCCGTTCTTCTCCACGGACCCGGCAATCACCAGCGTTTATTGGCAGATCGGCGGAACACCAGCTGAAGACTTCGAACGCGAAGCGGCAGGTGGTGCACCCGTTCCGAGTCACCACTCACCTTTGTTCAAGATCGCGCCTGAACCATCTGTACGTGCGGGCGTTGAGTCAACCGTCGTCGCATTGCTGGAATTAATGGGCGCAAAGTAATAGTGGGATCGGAGTAAGAACCCGCAAAACAGGTTTCCGGGCGTGTCTTGGAAATATTGCAACAACTTCGCGGCGCTCTGGGTTGCTGCCTGCAAGGCCTATGCCACGCTGCCCTGACCCGTACTCCTCCGGGGTTTAATCGCTACCTGGTTGCGGATATAGACTGGCTGAGCCTGAGCCGCCGGCAACGGCTTGTTGTTTTCCAGCCACCTGACCGCCAGACGGCCGATGGCGCCGGCACGGGGCCAGCAATCGCGTCTGTAGAGCCCCAGTTCCCCAGCCAGTTTTTCAAGCTCCGGGTAAACCTCGAAGCCACTGCCTGCTGCGCAGACCCCGGCTGTACCTTCAGGACGGACTTTACCGGGCGGACAGACTTGTTCCTCACCTGAGGGAATTACAAAACCATCCAGGTCTACTGCAAAATTAGCGGTGTACACCTCCTGCATCCGGGCATCCATGGCAACACAAACACGGCAAAACCCGGGTGACGGGCTCCGTTCGAGGGCAGCCTGGGCCACGGCGGCCAAGGAAGATACCGGAACGACTGGCAAATCTGCGCCCCAGGCTAGACCCTGGACCACGCCGATGCCGATTCTCAGGCCGGTGAAACTGCCTGGCCCGCGCCCAAATGCGATACCATCCAACTGGCCCAGCGCCAATTCCGCTTCGCCAAGCAGTGAATGCACCATCGGCAGAATCAACTCCGCATGACGCCTGGGTGCATGCTCAAATTTTTCCCGGGTATTTTTGCCGATACTCAATGCCACAGAGCAACTTTCGGCGGAAGTCTCAATCGATAATAGCTTATACACTCAAAAAGGCCTCGACTTCGGACCGGCCACCCGCCTGGCGCATGGGAGGCAGGCTGTTACGAAACACGCTTCCGTACGACTTGGTCCGGATCCTCGGATCGCATATTACCAGCGCACCACGATCATTAACGTCCC
This sequence comes from Pseudomonadota bacterium, assembly GCA_022565025.1. Classification (GTDB taxonomy): domain Bacteria; phylum Pseudomonadota; class Gammaproteobacteria; order Xanthomonadales; family SZUA-36; genus JAJRRA01. The sequence goes on along the minus strand of JADFKH010000001.1, from coordinate 11,263 downwards.
GGATCAGCCGGCCTGCACCCTGTTTCAGAGCAATAACCGCCTGCGGCAGGTATAACTGTGTAAAGGGATTTCCACCGGACTTGCGCAGCATATCACTCCTGGCTTCCATCACCGGATCATCCGGGGCAGCGAACGGCAGCTTGTCTATCACCACCAGGATCAGTGCATCCCCGATCACGTCCACTCCCTGCCAGAAACTCGACGATCCCAGCAGCACGCCCTCGCCGGAATCCCTGAACTGTTCCAGCAGCACACTGCGTGGCTGTTCTCCCTGAACAAACAGTGGAAAAGAAACACGATCCGCCAGCAACTTCGCCGCCAGGCGCAAGGCGCGGTGCGAAGTGAACAACAGGAAAGCCCTGCCCCGGCTGGCCTCCAGCAAGGGAATAACAATTTCCAGCAATGCAGGAACGAACTGCGCATCGCTGGGCTCAGGCAGGTGTTCCGGCAGCCACATCAAGGCATTATTCGGATAATCAAAGGGTGAATCCAGCAACAGTGTCTGTGCATCGTCCAGGCCCATTTGTTGGGTGAAATGCCGGAAATCGTCCCCTACGGCCAGGGTGGCGGAAGTAAACAACCAGGCGGCATCCATCGTTTCCCTGAACGCATTGAACGGTGTTGAAACCTCGAGCGGCGTGATGTGAATGGCAAAACCACGGCCACGCTTTTCAAACCAGCGCACTTCCCCGGATGACTGTTCGGCGTCGAAACGATCCAACTGGAGTTGCAACTCCGCCAAACGGTCAATGCAACTATCCATGCCGCGCGCCCTTCCGTGCATGTCATTGACTGCATCGGCCAGCTTACGCACCGAGCAGTCCAGTTCCTTTAAAGCCGTGCGCACCTGCTCATCCCGCATCAACTGCGACCAGGAACCACGCTCCGGCATCCGGTCTGAAATTGCCAATTGGACTTCCTTCAATTTCTGCAGGCAATTTTCTACCGGTTCGCGGAGAATTCCCATCGAGCCCGACACTTGGGCGGATTCAGCAAGAAAATCGTGGCACAATTCATTGACCTGGCGGGCGGACAGAGTCTCGCTGAAAAACCGGGATGCAGTCTCAGGCGCCTGGTGCGCTTCGTCCACGATGAATGCGGATGCTCCAGGCAGAACTTCACCGAAACCGCTCTGCTTGATCGCCATGTCGGCGAACAAAAGGTGGTGATTGACCACGACAATGTCTGCGTTCTGCGCCTCCCGCCTGGCTCTGACCACATAACATTCTTCAAACTGGGGGCATTGCGATCCAAGACAGTTGTCCGCTGTAGAGGTTACCAGTGGCAGCAGACCGCTCTGTTCGGTGACTGCCGATGAGATTGACAGGTCACCGTCAATGGTCGTAGCGCTCCATTCTATAACTGCTTCAAGTTCCGCCACGGCTTCCCGGCCGGGCAGTCGCCCTTCCGCACGCGCCATCAACATCCGGTGCAGGCAGAGGTAATTAGCCCTCCCTTTCAGCAGGGCGGTCTTGGCGGACTCGCCCAGGGCCTTCATAACCAGGGGAAGATCGCGGAAAAAGAGCTGATCCTGCAGGTTCTTGGTGCCGGTGGAAATGATGACACGTTCACCGCTGAGAATAGCAGGAACAAGGTAAGCAAGGGTCTTGCCAATACCGGTTCCAGCCTCGATCACCAGCGACTTCTTTTGCGCCAGTGCTTCTTCAACGGCCTGGGCCATACGGATCTGCGTCTCGCGTGGCGCGAATCCCGGCAGGGCATCTGCAAATGGCCCATCGGCTCCCAGCAAGTCTGCGCTTTGATTCACGGTGTGCTCAGAAGCTTTTGGGTTTGGTATTCATGCAGGCCGATGCCCGAAGTTCAGCCTGTACAGATCCATTACGGTCTCCGAGGTGTTCACGCGCTACGCTGATGGTACGCCAGTTCCGGTCGCAGATTTCACCCACACGCGGACCAATGTCATAGGAACGCACGGCAAAATTCAAAGCCTGTTCATAGTCCTGTTTCTGCAACTGGACTTCCGCCAACTGCTGCAGAACTTCCGGATTCCTGGGCTGCATCCTGAGGGCACGTTCCAACAGAACCGCGGCCTGGTCGTAATCGCCCGTAGTTTCCGCACTGCCTGCTTCGGCCAGCAATTCCTTTACCGCTGGATTGTGTAAAGGAAACACCTGCACTCCCTCACTTTCCTGGCTGGCCGGTACGCGAACCCGACTTTCGACTTCCCGGCCTCGCAACAGGCGCGGGACTATACCCGGCACATGCGGACAAAACCAGCGCCAGGCAGCTTAGCCCGCAAACTGCGTGATGGCGGACCAGTAAATAGTTAAATTTAGTCATATTCAGAACCCTAATTTTTCTTGCCAAACCACTTCCTCCAGAATGATTCCTTTTTGCGTGTTTTCGCCAGGCAGGCTGTCATCTTCCCAGGAGCTGAGCCGTCCACAAAAGGAAGCTGGACCGCACCGGGGCAATTTTCCGCAGTCAGTCTGCCACTGTCCGGGTTCACCCACAGCCATGCAGCACCATCGGACAAGCTAAGGTCAAGCGACTCGATCGGCAACTGGCGGAACAGACCGGCCCAGAGACGCATCGCGGCATTACTGCCGGTGACACCAGCCGGCCGGTTGTCATCCTCACCGACCCAGACTACGGCGATGCGGTTACGAGTATATCCGACAAACCAACTGTCGCGGCGATCGTTTGTGGTGCCCGTCTTACCAGCGATTACGGTCTGCTTGCCCAGCAGTCCCGGCAGGGCTTTGGCCGTGCCCTGCTCCACGACCTGGGTCATTGCGTAATTGAGCACGCCGATCACTTCACGGCGATTCAGCGGCATCATGCGCAAGGGATACCGGACCAGTTCACTGCCGTGGGCTGTTTGCACCGCAATCACGGACCGTAAAGGCACACTATAGCCACCCACCGCCAGCGACTGGTAGATCTGAGTAACCTCCAGCGGAGTCAGTTCAACGGCGCCAAGGAAAATGGAAGGAACAGCCTGCACATTTGCCTGCACGCCCAGTTGTTCAAGCTTGTGTAAAAGATGGCTAATCCCAATATTCAGCCCCAGGCGGACGGTGGCCTGGTTATAAGATCGGGTCAGCGCTTCGAGCAGGGTGACTTCACCATGAGACACCTGGTCATAGTTGGCCGGCGTCCATGAGCTGCCATCAGATAACTTCAGTGACAACGGCCGGTCCTGGATGCGGGTCAACAGGTTGTAGTCTGCTTCATGCTCTAGCGCCAGCAGGTAAACCAGCGGCTTGATCACGGAACCGATCTGGCGACGTGCATCCAGTGCCCGGTTAAAGCCCGCCCGGTTGGCATCCCGGTCACCCACCAGTGCCCTGACTTCACCGCTGTGCGTGTCAGCCAGCACCATCGCAGCCTGCAGGCTGGCCGACAAGCCACCCTCGTGAAGGCGCTTGAGGCCATCGCTGACAGCCTGCTGTGCTTTCTCCTGATCCGCAGGGGAAAGCGTAGTGAAAATGCTCAATCCCGCAGTTTTCAGATCTTCTTCACGGTAGACCTGCGCCAGTTGCCGTCTGACCAGGTCAACAAAAGCGTGGTACCGGGTTCCGCGGTTACGTGGCTGTTCGGTGACATCAAGCGGCCTGTCTGCAGCGGCCCGGGCATCTGCTGATGACAGCAATCCGGTTGTCTCGAAGGCTGACAATACCTGGTTGCGCCGATTCAGAGCCCGATCGGGGTGCCGGCGAGGGTTGTAATAGGAAGCGCCTCGGACCAGGCCGATCAACAAGGCGATGTGCTGAGGTTGCAGCCGGTCCAGTGGTTGGTCAAAATAGTACAGGCTGGCGCGCCCGAATCCGTGCACCGCGTAAGCTCCCTGCTGGCCGAGGAATACCTCGTTGAGGTATGCCTCCAGGATCTCAGCCTTGTCATAATGAAATTCCAGCAACAGGGCCATGATCGCCTCATTGACTTTCCGCGCGATGGTACGCTCATCCGACAGGAAATAGTTCTTGACCAGTTGCTGCGTGAGCGTACTGCCACCCTGAACGGCCCGGCCGGCCTTGAGGTTGGCCAATGCTGCCCTGGCGATGCCCTTGAGATCCACCCCGGGGTGATGCTTGAAATTCCTGTCTTCTACTGCCTGCAAGCCGGTCAACAACAAGGGCGGTACATGGTTGATTCTGACCAACGTTCGGTCTTCTTTGTGCAGGGGGTAAATGGCCGCAATTTCCGCGGGTTCCAGTCGAACCAGATCCAGAGATCTCCCAGATTTCACGTCGCGTACACTGCCGACTTTACCGGACTGCAACTGAAGCGAAAAATGCAGGGCGTCCTCGACACCGTCATGGAAGCGGAACGAGCGCCGGTATATTTCCACTGTGTTGCCGGAAACGCTATACAGGCCTGGTCTGTCAGCATTGGTCTTGCGCAGATATCGGGCAATACTCAATTCGAGTTCGAGGTCTTTGAGTGTGATTGGCAGACCAGGGTACAGGTCCAGCGCACGCGCGTAGACCCGGCTCGGCAGGTCCCATTTGCGCCCTTCGAATTCAGTCGTCACTTGGTAGTTCAGGTAGGCGGTCCAGGGCACCAGCAGACCCAGGCATACCCCGGTGACAAGCAGCGCGAGACGCCAGATCCGGCCAAGCCAGCCCGGGACTGCTTTGTTTACCGCAGGACTGCGCCGGGCGCTTCTCTTTTTCCCGGCAGTCTTTTTCCTGCTGATCTTTTTTTTACCTGTCTTTTTTTTGAGTTTGCTCATCACAGAAAATGTCTTGCCACCGGGTGACATCACCCGGTCATTTGACCATAATGATGGGGTTTCATCCCGGCTAAATCATACCGGATAGGGGCATTCTATCCAGACAGGCTTACCCGGGCCTGTTTTAACCAGCCCTAAAGGTCACGATAGCAGTAAAATTCCGGGAAAATCCTACAAAAAAGATCCGCATGAGCAGCAGAACAGCAGATAAAGAGATCGATTCCAGGTCGCCGGTACGCGACGACCGGGCACCGGTAGTGTGTGTTTATTCAAAAGGTGACCGCGCAGCAGAGCAGCACACACTGGACTTCTTCAGCAACCTGGGCTGGCAGGGCTGGAGCCCAGGAAGTGAGGAAAGGGACATGGCCGAACCCGATCAGCTTGGCCAGTTGCTGATCGAACAGGTTCGACGATTTCCGGACCACGCATTACTGTTAATCGATGCAGGACTTGCCATCACCACGGCAGCTGTAAAAACAATCACCGGGTTGATGAAAGAACTGGCGCCGGTTGGTGGCAATGCCGTAGTTCTCACCGCGCTTAGCAACGCTGAAGCGAGTCTGAACCCCTATGCTGGCCTCGAGGCGTCAACCAAGGATGGAACCCCGGCCAGTCACTGGGAGTCCCTGGTCGCCCTGCTGGGACTGGGCCGGTTATATGAGCATCAACAGTGGCCAGGACACCTGCTGTTTTTCTCTTCCGGGGCCATCGCGGTACTGGCAAAAGCAGGTATTCATTCGGCAAACGCTCTGTCTCGCCTGGGTTCACAAAACGGCCGCCTGCTGGTGGCGGATCATTGTTTTATTCACGATCCACGCCAGGGACTATTTGACCAGTCACGGCTGGAGCCTCATGAAGAGCGGCGACCGCCGGCCTGGGGCAGCCTGGTACAACGGCTCGATAACTGGCTGAGAAATGTTCCGGCGGGAGTCGATGAATTCCTGCTTGATGACAAACCATTGACACTTCACGTCACGCACAGCTGGGGCGGTGGTGTTGCGCAATGGGTTCATTCTTTTATCGAAGCCGACCAGAGGGGCTTGAATTTTCAACTTTGCTCGCAGGGCCCGCAAACCGGCGAGGGCGCCGGCCAGCGGCTATCACTCTATTACGGCAATAAAACAGGTGCAGCCATCGCCAGCTGGTGGTTACAACCGCCAATCCGTTCCACCGCCGAATCGAATGATCAATACAGGGTAATCCTGCGGGAAATCATCAGGCGGTACGGTGTAGGGCGAATCATTGTATCTTCCCTGGTCGGTCACAGCCTGGACACATTGGGAACTGGGCTTCCAACCGTGCAGGTTCTGCACGATTTCTACCCTCGTTGGCCGCTGCTGGGCATCCACCCCGGCCCCTATCTGGTCAATTTTGATCTGGTCAATCGTAAATCTGACTTTGAGCAGGCTGCAGGGCTGGAACTGGCCTTGTCGGAGAACGCCCTGTTACCGGATCTCCGTGATCGGGATGCCCAGGCATGGCAGACGCTGGGCGACCGCTGGCGTGAAACCATCGTCACCCAGGGCATCAAGATCGCAGCGCCCAGCCGCTCAACCGCTGACCTGCTGCGCGAACTAGACCCGGGCTGGAATGACATCGACATCGAAATCATCCCGCACGGTCTTCCGCCGCTGCCTGATGACAGCACAGTGCTGCCCCGTGACCGGGCAGACCGGAAACTGCGGCTGGTGATCCCGGGAAAAATACAACAAGGAAAAGGCAAGGCCCTGTTGCTCGAGGCACTCAATGAACTGACGCAATTCGCTCAAGTTTACCTGCTCGGAGCCGGCAAAGAAGGGGAAGACTTTTTTGGCCGCAGCGGCGTCAATGTCATTATTCAGTACCAGCGGGATGAATTACCGGCCCTGCTCGCGGGCATCGGCCCCCACCTGGCCGCGCTGTTGTCCGTCGTGCCGGAGACATTCAGCTACACCCTGTCCGAAATGCAACATTTGAACGTGCCGGTGGTTGCTACTCGCGTCGGCAGCCTGGCAGAGCGCATCGCCGAAGGTGATACGGGGTGGCTGATCGAAGCCAGCGCGGCTTCACTGGTAGATAAAATCCACTTCCTGTTCGATCACAGGGAAGAAATTGAAGCCATGAGGAACCGGCTTTGCGGCTACCAATTGCCCGGTACCGGGCCGATGGTAGAGCGCTACGAAACACTCTGTCTGCCTCGCCCGGTCACACCCAAACCGGTTGCTGATCAATCCAACAGCTGGCCCGACAACAACTGGCTGCAGGCTTCGTCCCGGGCGTTCCAACTGGCAGGTCTGGCGGCACAAAGCAGACATCTGGGAGACCAGGTAGTCAAACTGCAGCAGGAAGTCGAAAATCGGACCGCCTGGGCAGAACAACGTGAACGCGCCCGCAAGGAGGAGCAGGCACAGAAAATAAAGTGGGTCAAGAGCCTAAAATCCCAGCTCAGGGACCTTCAAGACCAGCTGGAGGCAACCAGAATATCCCTGGAACACGAACAGGCCGCGCATGAGCAGACCCATGTTTTGTTTGCACAACTACGGTCAACGCATCAACAAGTGCTTGCAAGTTCGTCATGGCGGATCACCCGGCCGTTCCGGGTGGGCCGGCGAATGTTGCATAATTTCACGCAGGCGCGTGCCTGGAACCCTGTGCGCTGGCCCCTGCTCCTTTCCCAACTGGTTCGTACACTCAAGACGCAAGGGCTGCGCGGTGCGCTGATGCGTGCCCAAACGGCGCATCAACAGCCCTTCATCCCGGCGTTTGTCGAAACGCAACAGCTTGAGGAAATAGGCAATCCCGAGCCACCCGATCGCCTGCCGGTTTCGGATCATCCTCAAGTCACGATCATCATACCGGTATTCAACCAGTGGGCCTATACGGCCGCGTGTCTTCGCTCTCTGGCTGAAACGGCTTGCCGGACCCGCTACGAGCTGATCGTTGTGGATGATCAGTCTTCTGATGAAACGGCGGAACGCCTCGCAACTGTGGCCGGATTGATCAGCATCCGTAACGAGAAAAATCTCGGTTTCATTGCCAGCTGCAACCGGGGCAGCACCATCGCCAAGGGAAAATACATCGTCCTGCTCAACAACGACACGCAAGTACTGGATGGATGGCTCGATGCTTTACTCGATACATTCGAGCGCTTTGCGGACACTGGCCTCGCTGGCGCCCGCCTGATTTATCCGGACGGCCGCCTGCAAGAGGCTGGCGGCATTGTTTTCAACGATGGCTCCGGCTGGAACTATGGCCGCGGCGACGACGCGGAAAAACCTGAATACCTGTACACCAGGGAGGTGGACTATTGTTCCGGCGCCTGCATCATGCTCAAAACAGAGCTGTTTCATGAACTCGGTGGCTTCGATACGCTTTATTCGCCGGCCTATTACGAAGATACCGACCTGGCGTTCCGCGTGCGTGCGAAGGGCCTGAAAGTCCGTGTACAACCCAGGGCAACCATCGTGCACCACGAGGGAATTACAGCGGGCACCGATATCAACAGTGGCGCAAAACGATTCCAGGAAATCAACCGCAACAAATTCCTCGAGCGCTGGCAGGACGAACTGACATTGCAACCGGTGCCTCTGTCCGATCCCAATGATGTGCGCGCTTTGAGGAAAGCAAGGGACCACCGTTTGCAAGGACGGATACTGGTCATCGACGCCTATACACCGGAACCGGACCAGGATTCCGGCAGCCTTCGCCTGTTTTACCTGTTGGGCTGTTTTGACAGCCTCGGTTACGGGGTCACCTTTTTCGCCGACAACCGGGGGCATGCCGGCCGCTATACCACGGATATGCAGCAGGCTGGCGTCGAAGTAATTTACCACCCCTGGCTCGAATCCCTGCATGATTTTTTCAGCGAGCGTGGTGCAGAATTCGATTTCGTAATGATCAGCCGTCATTACATTGCGGCCAATTACATTTCCCTGCTGGAACGGTATTGCCCCAACGCAAAGTTTATTCTTGATACAGTGGATCTTCATTATCTCAGGGAGGAAAGGTTGGCTGAACTGGAGAACAGCCTGCCCCTGAGACGCGTGGCGGCACAGACACGCCGTTCTGAACTTGCAGTAATCGCCGCCGCGGATGCAACCCTGGTTGTCAGCCCGGTGGAAAAGACCATACTGGAACGTGCTGCACCGGATGCAAACGTTCACGTCATCACCAATGTTCACGAGGTGCACGGAAGCCAGCGGCCCTGGTCGGAGCGCAAGGATATCTTTTTTGTTGGCGGCTATCAGCATCCGCCAAATGTAGATGCTGCAATCTGGTTCGTGGGCAGCATCTGGCCCCTGGTGAGAAAACAATTGCCCGAAGTCCAGTTTCATCTGATCGGCAGCAAGGCCAATGAACGAGTCAGCTCATTAGGCGGCAACGGCGTGCAGTTCCATGGTTTTGTCAAGAGCCTGGAGCCTTGGCTGAACCGCTGCCGCCTGGCCGTCGCACCCCTGCGATACGGAGCGGGCGTCAAGGGTAAGGTCAATATGAGCATGAGCCACGGACAGCCGGTGGTGGCCACTCCCGCAGCAGTTGAAGGATTGTTTTCCAAGCCCGGTGAAGACATTCTGGTGGCCCAAAGCGAGCAGGAGTTTGCTGCCCAGATCGTCCGTCTCTACCAGGACGAGCAATTGTGGAACCAGATATCCACGGCAGGCCTGGAAAATGTCAGGAAATATTTCTCGGTTGAAACCGCACAGCTGGGCCTGCAGAGTTTACTGAAATCTCTGATGTAGATCATGTATCAACCCCCGTGCTTCAACCTTCGCGCCTCGATCACGTTCATAATGTTCCCCAAGCGGTTCAACAGTTCACTTAGTTGTTGGTAATCCCTGACCCGCACATGCAGACGGATCGTCACTTCGCCCAGCAATTCATCCAAAGCACTGCTGATATCCGTCACTTGCGTGTCCGAGGCCGCCAGAATATTGGAAATATCTCTGATCAGGTCCCGGCGATCATAGGCCTTAATCTGGATCTGGACTGAATAGTTGGTCTTAGGCTTTTCACCCCAGCTGACCTGTAACAGGCGGGGGTTGTTCTCACTTCGCCAGCACAGCACTTGCCGGCAGTCATCAAGGTGAATGGTCACTCCCCTCCTCCGCGTGATGTACCCAACAACCGGATCGCCGGGAATCGGCTGGCAGCACTTGGCCAGCGTGGTCATCAGGTTGCCCACGCCCTCGATGGTCACATCGTGGATACTTTTAAACTGCTCGCTCCGACGACGGTTGGGCGTGCGTGTGACCAGGTCCTCAGCCTGCGGCTCAAACTGCTCAGTTCGCAGGCGGTCGAGGGCATTTACCACCTGGCCGAGGGTCAGATCTCCATTGCCAACAGCAACAAACAGGTCGTCCGTACTGGTCAGGCTGAAGCGTTCCACCACCTGGGCGAAGTCCGTGAGGGAAAGTCCCATCCGGAAGGCTTCATTTTCAACAGCCTCCTTACCCGCCCGCAGGTTCTCATTACGGCTCTCACGTTTGAACCATTGCCTGACCTTGGCACGTCCCCGTGCCCCGCTAAAATAACCCAGCCGCGGGTTCAACCAGTCGCGGCTGGGCCTTGCCTGTTTCGCGGTCAGGATTTCCACACGGTCACCGGTATTAACAACCTGGGTCAGAGACACGATACGCCCGTTGACCTTGGCGCCGCGGCAACGGTGTCCAACCTCTGTGTGTATGTGATAGGCGAAATCCAGCACGGTCGAACCGGCCGCCAGGTCCACCACCTGGCCTTTTGGTGTCAGCACGTAGACGCGGTTTTCAGTGGTCACAGAGTGGAAGCTGTCAAGCAGACTCTGGTCATCCAGGTCTTCATTCGTGGATTCCAGCAACTGGCGCATGACCGCAATCTTGTTGTCGAAGGCCGGGTCGGTTGGGCCACCTTCCTTGTAGCGCCAGTGCGCAGCCACACCAAGTTCTGCATGCTCATTCATCTGGTGGGTCCGGATCTGGATTTCCACCGCCCTTCCCTCGGGATCAGCCACAGCGGTGTGCAGGGACTGGTAGTTATTTCCTTTGGGCATGGTAATGTAGTCGTCGAATTCACCCGGTATCGGCTGCCACGCCGTGTGGACCAACCCCAACGCGCTGTAACAGGCAGGCAGATCGTCAACCAGCACCCGCACCGCCCTGACATCGAACAGCTCGTGAAAATCCAGCCCCTTACGCTGCATCTTCCTCCAGATGCTGTACATGTGCTTTGGCCGCCCCTGCACTTGCGCCGGGATACCGGCTTCTTCCAGGGCAGCAACAAGTTTATCCATGAAACCCCGGATGAACCGTTCGCGCTGCGTACGATGCTCCGCAACCAGTTGCCCAATGCGCCGGTATTGCCCAGGGTCCTGGTAACGGAATGCCAGGTCTTCCAATTCCCATTTCAGCTGCCAGATACCCAGCCGATTGGCCAGTGGAGCGTGAATCAGCATCGTTTCTCTCGCCAATTCCTGCGCCAACTCGTTATCCGCCCGGGCATGGCGCAGCAATACCAACTGCCAGGCGAGGTCGATCATCACCACACGGACATCTTTCACCAGCGCCAGCAACAGGCGCCTGAGCCCCTCGGCGCTGCGTTTGGTGATAC
>JADFKH010000240.1 GCA_022565025.1 Pseudomonadota bacterium | reverse complement strand
GCCAGCAGCGCTGTGAAGTCGCTCGCGGTGTACTTGCGAGCCGCGATCGCTGTGGAACAGGAGCCCCGGCGGCGGCCGGCGCGCCTCGACGGCCATCTGCAGCGCGTCACTGACCAGCGTGGTGCGCATGTGCGCTGCCATCGCCCAGCCGACCACGCGCTGGCTGGCGAGGTCGATCACCGTGGCCCGGTACGGACAGCCCTCCCAGGTCCGGATATATGAGATATCGTCACACCACGCCTGATTGAGCTCGAGCGCCAAGGCGTCGAAGTTGCGCCGCAACAGGTCGGTGGCCGTGGTCTCGGCCGCCGGGTCGGGAATCGTGGTGCGCCTCAGGCGCAGCGGGCAGCGTCCGGCCAGACTGCGCTGGCGCATCAGGCGGGCCACCCGCCGTGCGCCGACGCAATCTGCTGTGACAGCGAAAGACCCAGGCCGGTACCATCCCGGCGCCCGGTCACCAGGGGCAGAAAGAGGAGCGATTGCAACGATGCAGGAACACCTTGGCCATTATCAATCACATCAAGTCGTAAAACGCTGTTCTGGTCAGACTGCAGCAGTGCGCTGCCGTGTTCCACCCGGGTTCTGATCAACACCAAGCTGGAATTGGCCTGGCAGGCGTTGCGCAGCAGGTTGAGTATGACTTGCCGTATCGCGGTCGCATCGGCCCTGATAGCAGGGATGCTGGGATCGTAATCCCGTTCCACATGGACCGAATCGCCGAATTCTGCACCCAGCAGATCAATGGCTTCATCCAGCAAGGGGTAGATATCCACCTGTTGCCGTACCAACTCGGGCTGGCCGAAACGCAGGATCAGTTCATCGATGCGGTCTGACTCGCGCATGATAAGGCGGGCCAGCGTGCACAGTTCCCCGGACTCCAGTTCAGCAGCCAGCATCTGCGCCGCTCCACGTATGCCACCCAGGGGGTTGCGTACTTCGTGAGCCAGGTTGCGGCTTAGTAAATCAAGCATGCCGGTCTGCACTTCCCGCTGCTGCAGGCGCAGGCGCATCTGTTCCCATTCAAGATTGTTCAGTTCCAACAGCAATGTCCCGTCTTCAATGGCCTGGATCGTGCAGTCATAAATCCCTCCACCAAACTTGAGCTCATGCAGGCGCAGCCCCTGGCTGGTCCCTGGTGGGTCATGGATGGCGTCCCTGAATTCCAGCGGAACCTCAGCCACCTCCCAGATGAGACGCCCCGTTGCGCGGTCGCGGCTGACTAAAAAACAGTTTTCCGCCGCGGCATTCATCTGGATAAGCCGGCCCATCCCATCCAGACGAACAACGCCTGTATCGAGCAGGTCGAGCGTTCCAGAAGCGGGTTCCTGGTCAGCCACTTCCACCGCTGGGTGTGGTCGCCGAGCCACTGAAATTGACCGAGCTCTGTTTGACAAAAAACGTTACCGACTCGGTCCTCATAATTCTGCGGTTACCGGCATCGCGAAGCTCTGCGGAAACTTTGTGCTCGCCACGATCCAGGGTCAGGGATACACCCCCGGTCGGGGGTGCCTCCTGGGCTTTGCCGTCTACAAACAAGCGCACGCTGAGGTCCGGTGTGAGGGGTGTTTTACTGCCCCAGGTAACCACCACTGCGTTGGCTGTGCCCCAGAAGGTTTCTTCCGGAAGCGGCCGGGTGATCCGGAAATCCCGGTAGAGCTTGCGTAATTCGCCTGATGTTCGCGCCTTGGCTTTCTTTCCACCGACCGGCGTATGTTTAACCTGGATGTCGGTTGCAATTATCGAAAGTTCCGGCAGATCCATCGGCGTCGAGCCATCCCTGGGTGGTTGATCCGTATAGACCACATTGCCGTTTTCGTCCACAACTTTCCAGATGTTTGCTGCCCAGACGCCGCTGAGCGTTAATAGAAAAACACCTGTCACTGAGATTGCTCTGATCATTCCTTTGCGCATAATCTTGCTCCTTCAAAGTGATACTGCCTGGTTCAGAGGCGGGCTAGAGAGAATAGTACATGTCGAATTCTACCGGGTGAGTACTCATCCGGAGCTTGGTTACTTCCTCCATCTTCAGCTCGATGTAGGCATCGATCAGGTCATCATCAAAGACACCACCAGCCTTGAGAAATTCCCGGTCGGTATCCAGTGCTTCCAGTGCCTGGTCAAGCGAGGAGCACACGGTTGGAATCTTCTTTTCTTCTTCGGGCGGCAGGTCATACATATCCTTGTCCAACGGTGAACCCGGATCGATCTTGTTCCTGATGCCATCGAGGCCCGCCATCAGCATGGCGGCGAAATTAAAGTAGCCATTACCGGCCCCGTCACCAAAACGCACCTCGACGCGGCGTGCTTGGGGATTACTGTCATACGGAATCCGGCAGGCAGAGGAACGGTTGCGAGCAGAGTAAGCCAGCATCACCGGCGCCTCGAATCCGGGAACCAGGCGCTTGTAGCTGTTGGTGGATGCGTTGGTGAATGCATTGATGGCACGGGCGTGCTTGAAAATACCACCGATGTAGTGAAATGCTGTTTCTGACAGACCGCCATAACCTTCACCGGTGAACAGGTTGTTACCGTCCTTGAAAATGGACTGGTGCACATGCATGCCGGAACCATTGTCACCCACCAGCGGCTTGGGCATAAAGGTCGCTGTCTGCCCGTTGACATGGGCAACGTTGTGAATGATGTATTTGATCATGAGGAGTTCATCGGCTTTGGTGGTGAGCGTGTTAAACCGGGTACCGATCTCACACTGGCCGGCCGTGCCCACCTCGTGGTGGTGGACTTCCACCTCGATGCCCACTTTTTCGATGAGCCGGCACATGGTGCTACGCAGGTCATACAATGAATCCACCGGGGGTACCGGGAAATAACCGCCTTTCACGCCGGGGCGGTGACCGGTATTGCCGCCCTCGTATTCCGCACCGCTGTTCCAAGCGCCTTCTTCGGAATCAACCCGGTACGAGCAGCCGTTCATGTCGACGTTGAAACGCACATCGTCAAATACGAAGAATTCGGGTTCAGGTCCAAAATATGCGGTATCGGCGATGCCACTGGATATCAGGTAAGCCTCAGCACGCTTTGCCAGGGAGCGAGGGCAGCGGTTATAGCCTTCCATGGTATGCGGCTCGAGTACATCACAACGAAGAATCATGGTCTTGTGCTCGGCAAAGGGATCCTTTACAGCCGTGGAAATATCCGGCATCAGCACCATGTCGGAATCGTTGATGCCTTTCCAACCCGAGATCGACGAGCCGTCAAACATCTTGCCATCTTCGAACAAATCTTCGTCCGCAGCCTTGACCGGCAGGCTCACGTGCTGTTCCTTGCCCCGGGTGTCGCAGAACCTCAGGTCGACGAATTGGTAGTCTTTTTCTGTGAGGGTTTTCAGGATTTTATCAACGCTCATTGCTCAATTTCCTTGTTGGAGTTCCATTATGGGTCATTAGATATATGCAGAACTCGTGCCAAATACAGCATGGATAAAAACTTGCTGCCACAGCTAAATTACCCCAACAATCGAGGTACTTAGCGACATTTTGACAACATTTAACGTAATTTCACTTCACGAACGCTGATCTGGATCAGGTCAGTAGTATGCCATTTGCACTAATTTAGTGCAATGTCGAGCAGCACTGCACCATTTCTGTGCGCTTAGTAGATAATCCACAGCAGGACCAGTCCGAGCACCAGGCGATAAATGACGAACGGCATTAACCCG
>JADFKH010000056.1 GCA_022565025.1 Pseudomonadota bacterium | reverse complement strand
CTTCGGTTATCAGCGTGGCAGTGGTGAAAGCATCTGGGACATCAAACGACACATCGGTTTTGTGTCGACGGCGCTGCAATGGGAGTATCGAGTCAGCATCAGCATCAAGAATGTCATCATCTCCGGCTTCTATGACAGCATCGGCCTCTACCAAAAGGCATCGGATAAGCAACAGGAAATTGCGTCAAATTGGCTGCAGCTCCTCGGTCTCGAAGACCGGGCGGAGCAACCTTTCAATCAACTCTCCTACGGGGATCGGCGTTTACTGCTCATCGCCCGCGCCATGGTCAAACACCCGCATATGTTAATCCTCGACGAACCCTGCATGGGCCTGGATGATTTGAACCGGCAACTGGTGCTGGCCCTGATCGAAAAGATATGTGCTGGCAATGAGACCACGGTTATTTATGTTAACCACCATGCTGAGGATAAGATTGCAGGAATTCGTCATATCTTGAGTCTTACATAACTATCCCTGATGTTTTTCCTGGGCTCACCTGTTGCATGCTTCGATCAACATTTGGGGTCAGTGTTTGCTACTATCACGCACAAGAACCGCTAACGGTCAGTCGTTTTTGCAGAGGCTTGAAACCAGGGCGAGTGGTAGCAGGCCCTGGCCTACAATTTGCGCCATCCGGCCCTGACTTTTTATCCAAGGACTAAACTGAATGAAACCCTATTTTGAGAACATGGAGCGTTTCGGAAAAACGCTCAAGCAAGGGCGCATCAAGCGTGCGGCCGCAAGCTCTGAACAACTCAAGCAAACCGAAAAAGAGATAGAAAAACTAAAGAAAGCGGTTGAAGCAGCCGGTTTTTCAACGGAAAAAATAAACCAGCGCGGGGTTATGACCGTGTGGCAGCGGATCGAATACCTGGTTGATCCAGGCACCTGGCATCCCTTGCACAGCCTGTACAACCCGCTCGATAATGTTGAGGGCACCACCAATGTGGTGAACGGCCTGGCCAAAATCGAGGGGCGCTGGGCCGTGGTGATCGGCTTTGACAACAAAGTGATGGCCGGCGCCTGGCTGCCCGGACAATCAGAAAATATTCTGCGGGTTACCGATCTGGCAAAACGCCTGAACATTCCCCTGGTTTGGCTGGTTAACTGCAGTGGCGCGAAGTTACCGGAGCAGGAAAAATTTTACGCCAATCGGCGTGGCGCAGGCACACCTTTCTATCGCCACGCAGAACTGCAGCAGGCAGGCATTCCAATACTCGCGGGCATTTATGGCACCAACCCGGCAGGCGGTGGTTATCAGAGCATCAGTCCAACCATACTGATCGCCCACAAAGACGCCAACATTGCCGTCGGGGGTGTGGGGATCGTTTCCGGCATGGCCCCAAGAGGCGGGTTTGACGTGGAGATGCTGGAGGAACTCATCGAAAAGACCCGCGAATTCAGCGCCAGCCCACCGGGAACCATGGCTACACATTTTGACGTTACCGGGTTTGTCTCTCGAGTTTACGAGGAAGAAACCGGTGTTTTGGATGGGCTCAAGGACTACATGAAGGCCATTCCTGCCTATAAACCTGAATTTTTCCGGGTGGCTACTCCCAAAGCACCGGAGTTTCCGATTGAAGACCTTTATTCATTACTGCCGGCCAATCAGAAAGAGGTTTATAACTTTGATGAGGTGCTGGCTCGTCTGGTCGATGGCAGCGAACATATGGAATTCCGCCCCGACTATGGCCCGGAAATGTATACCGGCTTGTGTAAGGTGGACGGGATGCTGGTTGCCTGCATTGGCAATCGCCAGGGTTTCCTGGGTAAAGGCTATCCTGAATATGCCGACTACCCGGGCATCGGTGGCAAACTCTACCGCCAGGGCCTGATCAAGATGAATGAGTTCGTGACCCTGTGCGGCAGGGATCGAATACCGATTATCTGGTTTCAGGATACTTCCGGCATCGATGTGGGTGAACTCGCGGAAAAAGCAGAATTACTCGGGCTGGGCCAGGCGCTGATCTATTCGATCCAGCAGACCGATGTGCCCATGATGCTGGTGGTGTTACGCAAAGGCAGTGCGGCGGCGCATTATATTCTGGGTGGGCCCACTGCGAATCGACACAACGCATTCACCCTGGGCACACCGGCCACTGAAATTGCGGTAATGCACGGCGAAACCGCGGCTGTGGCGACCTATTCGCGGCGTGCGCTCAAAGAAAAAGATGCCGGCCGGCCGCTGCAACCCATTGTGGATAAAATGAACGCACTGGCACAACACTACCATGACCACTCACAGCCGGATTATTGTGCGCAATACGGCCTGGTGGATGAAATTGTAAAACTGCAAGACTTGCGCAGCTATATGCAGGCGTTTGCAGGGGCTGCCTACCAGAACCCGACATCCATATGTCCCCGCCACCAACTGCTTTTACCCCGCAGCATCAAAGGGTAAGTAAGCTCAACTGGGCGATGAGCTCCGACTAATTACGAGGCACAACATGCAGGCAGCGTTTGAAATATTTCTTAATGGGATCACCGGCGTTTTTATCGGCCTGACCGTGCTGTATGTCGCCATTAAAATCAATAAATTACTGGCCGGCCGGGAACCGGGCAAAAAGGAATAACCAGCATGGTATTTTTTGACAACATGGGTTTGTTGGCGCTCACCCCGGGCATGGTGTTCATGTGGATCATCGGCCTGTCGCTGATCTACCTGGCGATTACCCGGCAATACGAGCCTCTGCTGCTGCTGCCAATAGGCTTTGGAATCCTTATTACCAACCTGCCGCTGAGCTACCTGATGGAACCGGGCGAAGGTCTCATCTGGCGCTTCTATCATTATGGCATCGAGTGGGAAATCATCCCCCCGCTGATTTTTCTGGGACTGGGTGCGCTGACGGATTTCGGTGCGTTGCTGGCGCAACCCAGGTTGATTTTTCTGGGAGCGGCGGCGCAGGTTGGTGTCTACGTGACTTTTTTCATTGCCTATGCCATGGGTTTCAGCCTGGAGGAGGCTGCAACCATTGGCATTATCGGTGGCGCAGACGGACCGACCACCATTTATCTTGCAGCCAAGCTTGCACCACAGCTGCTGGGCGCCTGTGCGGTGGCGGCCTATTCTTATATGGCTCTGGTACCGTTGATCATGCCCCCCATCATGAAACTGCTGACCACCGATGCAGAGCGCAAAATAAGGATGAAAAAAGGCCGCAAGGTCACTGCCAGGGAGAAAGTGATTTTTCCGCTGATTGCCACCATGGTGATCATCCTGCTGGTGCCAGCTTCAGCACCACTGATCGGCATGTTTATGTTGGGCAACCTGTTCCGCGAATCCAAAGTCGTCGAACGCTTGAATGAAACCGCGCAAAACTCATTGATGAACATCGTCACCATTTTCCTCGGCATCAGTATCGGGGCGACCATGAATGCAGAAATTTTCCTGCGCAAGGAGGTGATTTTCATCTTCTTTTTGGGCTTGTTTGCATTCATGATCAGTACCGCAAGCGGTATACTGTTGGCCAAATTCATGAATTTGTTCACCAGCAATAAAATCAATCCCTTAGTCGGCGCAGCGGGTGTATCCGCCGTACCCATGGCAGCGCGTGTGGTACAGAAAGTAGGCGCCAGCGCGGACAAAAACAATTATCTACTCATGTTTGCGATGGGGCCCAACATCGCCGGGGTTATCGGCACCGTGATTGCGGCCGGCATATTCATATCAATCTTGCAATAGGATAAATGCTATGGCTACAGAAGTTCTGGTTCCCTTGGCGGGAAACATTTGGGTGGTACTGGTTAATGTGGGTGACGAAGTCGAGGAAGACGACGAATTACTGGTGATTGAAGCACTTAAAATGGAAAACCCCGTGTACGCACCCTGCGACGGTACCGTGACAGAAATAAGGGTTAAAAAAGGCGATGTAGTCGAGGACGACGATGTGCTGATGATCATCGAAGAATCCTGATGAATTTTGATCTGACAGAACAGCAAACTTTAGTGCAGGATACGGCTCGGCGGTTTGCACTCGAGGAAATAGCGCCCACGCTGGATGAAGAGGAAAAGAACCACGAATTCCGCCAGGAACGAGTAGCGCTGATGGGAGAACTGGGCTTCCTTGCATGCGTGTTGCCCGAAGACCTGGGTGGCAACGGCATGGGTTATTTGGAATCCGTTTTGATGGCGGAACAAATCTCCATGGTTTCTGCGTCCTGGCGCCTGCCGTTTAATATGCAAAACCTGGGTCCGCCATTGTCGGTGGCCAGGTGGGGCACGGACCAACAAAAAGAAAAATACATTCCCGGTTGGATTAACGGCACGAAAATGGGCTTTTTTGCGATGACCGAGCCCAATGCCGGATCGGATGTGTCGAGCATGAAAACTTACGCACTCGATCAAGGCGACCACTGGGAACTGCATGGCAGCAAGCTGTGGATTACCAATGCTCAGGTGGGTGATGCAGGCCTGCTTTACGCTTACACGGACCGGGAAAAAGGCAATAAGGGCATCTCCTGCTTCATCCTCGAGCCCAAGAATCTGGAGGGTTGTACTGCCACGGCTATAGAGACCAAGCTTGGTCTGCATTGCTCACCCACCGGCGAGTTTGTATTTGAAGGCGCCAGGATTCCAAAAAACGCACTGCTTGGCGAGGTCAATAACGGCTTCAAAATGTGTATGTGGCAGTTGGGAAATACCCGGATAGGTTGCGCTGCCGGCGCACTGGGTGTCGCCGGTGGGGCACTGGAACTGGCGATCAATTATGCCAATGAACGGACCCAGTTTGGAAAACCCATCTCAAAACACCAGATGATACAAGCCCAGATTGCCGACATGGTGGTGGAACACAAGGCGGCGCAATTGCTGGTGTACCATGCGGCCTGGTTGAAGGACCAGGGCAAACCCAATCAGTATGAAACATCGGTGGGGAAACTTGCTGCATCAGAAGCAGCAGTCCACGCCGCCAATGAGTGCATGAAAATCTTCGGCTCCTATGGTTTCTCATCCGAGTACCCTGCGGAGCGATTTTACCGGGACGCCAAATCGCTGCAGATTGTCGAAGGCACGTCCAACATTCAGAAGATGATCATCTCGGGTATTGCCTGCGGGTTTACTAAAAACCGTTAGGCTGCAATTAAATCCTGATTTGGTAGGGGCCGCCTATGCCGCAAATATCATGAATTCGCACATCCTCGTCGAAGCCCTTGGGGCGAACGGTCATCTCACCCCGGGTTTCGAGTAAACCGGCGCAGGCCTCCAGCGTGCGATCAGACACCAGAATCTGGCCACCATCAGTATAAGATTCAACCCGGGCTGCGAAATTGACGTTGTGCCCCACCACACCGTACTTGGCGCGTTGTTCTGAACCAATATTTCCAACGATCACTTCGCCGGTGTTGATGCCGATTCCCGTGGCCAGTTCCGGCAAACCGGATTGACGATTCGACTGGTTGACCGCTTGCATGGCTTGCTGCATTTCAAGGGCGCAAGCGACCGCCTTCTCGGCGTGGCCTTCCATTGCCCGTGGCGCGCCAAACAGCGCAAGAACGGCGTCGCCGATAAATTCGTCAATGGTGCCACCACGGGAGATGATAACGCGGGTCATTTCAGACAGAAAGTTATTGACCAGTGTGACTACTTTTTCCGGTTCGAGCTGTGAAGAAAGCTTGGTAAAGCCCCGGATATCAGCCATCAGGATGGTGATTTCACGCCGTTCCCCACCCAGCTTGAGGCCTTCGGGTGAATCCAGCAGGGTTTCGACAATGTCGTCGGTCAGGTAGCGGCCGAACACCGAACGGATGAATTCATTACGCCGCTCCACCTCAAGTACCAACTGCCTGACGCGGTCATTGGCCCGCTTCATCTCCAATTGGGCGTTTATGCGCGCCAGCACCACCGGAAAATCAAGCGGTTTGGTGACGTAATCGTTGGCGCCCAAGCCCAGCGCAGCGACAATATCTTCCCGGGTGTCCCTGGCGGTGGCCATGATGATTGGCAACTCGGTTCCGTCACGGGTTTCACGGATTTTCTCCAGCACTTCGATACCGCTCATACCCGGCATCATAATGTCCAGCAACACCAGGTCACAGTGGTGATTTGCAAGCCACTCCAGCGCCTTGAAACCGTCACTGGCGGCATCCGTGGCAAATCCTTTCCTGGCCAGCCGCCGGGTCAACAGGTCGCGGTTGAGCTCATTGTCATCCACCACCAGAATAACTGCCTGCGCCGGCTCGGTGTCCTGCACATCCTGGCCATGCTCACCCATCACTGGAGTCCTTTATCAAGGGAAAAGAAAGTATAGCTGATCGTCAAAACAAGGTATTCTCTATTGTTAAAAGAGCCCAATCAATTATAGAGCCCCATGAACGACGAACACTCGTCAAAGCCGAACAAAAAAATTCACCCGGCGCTGGGCCGCAGCCGCTGGGTCAGGGTGATTGCCTACGCACTTGGTTCGTTGCTTGCTGTCAGCTCCTTACCGCCCGAGATGCAGTGGGTTATCCCCCTTGTGCTGTTTTTCGGGTTCATTTACCCGACGTTGTTCTACCAACTTGCCAGCCGCATGACCAACACGCGGCTGATCGGATTCATAGCCTACCTGATCGATTCGTTACTGTGGTCGCTGGCCATCATCGCCACGCACTATTCCATCGTGATGCTGTTGGTAGCACCGTCACTGGCAATAATTACCTCCATACTCATGCTCGGTGTGCGGCGTGGACTGGTATCGATGGCCGTTATGGCAATCGTGTTACTGGCAGGTTTGCAATTCGTTGAGGTAGAACTGACTGAGCGGTTTTTCTTTGCTCAGGGGATTTACGGTTGGCTATTGACGACGGGGTTTATGCTCTACGTTGCACTGCTGGTCAACAGTACGACCCGCAACTTTATCAGCGCCCGGCACCTGTTACAGGACAAAAACAAGCAAATCATGGTGCAGGCGGAGCAGCTGGCTTCCATCAGTGAAGTGGCACAAATGGTGAATTTCACACTGGATATCGACCAAATCATGAAGACCATCATGGAGCGGCTCAACCGGGTATTTGACTTCACCGTGATGGCCATCATGTTTCTCGACAAAGAAAGAGAAACACTCTACCTGGACCGTCTTCGCGGTGATGTGCCCGCTGCTCTGCGGGGATATTTACAGGGCTTGCATATTCCCCTGTCAGAAAAGGAAAGTGCATTCACCATCGCTGTGGCCAGCAAGGCTCCCGTCTACCTTGCTGATGTGTCCCGCGACCAGGGTGCTGCCGAGGGCGTCAGCGCGGAAATATACCAGCATATGCCCGCCAAGTCACTGATTACGTTCCCGCTCATCCAGGATGACGAAGTCGTAGGTGTGCTGACTTTTGCCAACACCAAGAAACATTTTACCCTCCAGGATGAGGATATAGACCACATCGGGCGTTATGTCACCTATATCGTCAGCGCCTTGCGCAACGCCAGTGATTTCCGTGAAATCCAGGAGGCGCGAGCCGCGGCAGACAACGCAAACAAAGCCAAGAGCCAATTCCTGGCCAACATGAGCCACGAGTTGCGCACGCCGATGAATGCCGTGATCGGGTACAGCGAAATGCTCGAGGAGGAGGCCCAGGACCGGGGCCTCGATGACCTGATTCCCGACCTGCAGAAAATCCGCAGCGCCAGTCACCAGCTGTTGGACCTGATCAATGACGTGTTGGACCTGTCGAAAATCGAGGCCGACAAGGTTGAGCTGTACCCCGAGCTTTGCAACACCGATGACCTTCTGGCAGATATCGAGGCCACGGCCTTGCCGCTGTTCGCCAACAACAATAACCGCTTCGAACTTGAAAAAATCAATCAACTGGGTGAAATTTTTCTCGACCAGACCAGGCTGAGCCAGATCATACTCAACCTGCTGAGCAACGCAGCGAAATTCACCAGTGAAGGCCTGGTCCGCCTCACTGCCGAACGGTGCATGCTCGGCAAAACCGACTGTCTCGTGGTCAAGGTCACTGACTCCGGCATCGGCATGACGCCTGAGCAGCTCGAACGCATATTCGACCCGTTTTCCCAGGCGGATGCTTCGATCACGCGCGAGTTCGGCGGAACGGGGCTGGGTCTGAGCATCAGCAGCAAGCTGTGCGCAATGATGGGCGGCACGCTGACGGCCCAAAGCCGCAAAGATGTGGGTTCGACGTTCACCATCACAATTCCCGTGGAAGGCGGGGAACATCAGGAAAGGCAGCGGTCAATAGACACCGTCATGACGGATGACAAGGCTGGACAGCATGAATCGGATCACTGCATCCTGGTGATCGACGATGATGAGCATATTCGCGATCTGATGCACCGGATGCTGACCCGGGAAGGGTACCGGGTGATTACAGCGGCTGGTGGCGCTGAAGGCATTGAACTGGCGCGTCAATTCAGGCCCAGCGTCATCACACTCGATGTGTTGATGCCCGACCAGGATGGCTGGTCCGTACTTGGCCAGCTGAAGTCCGACCCGGAACTGATGGACATCCCGGTGGTGATGCAAACCATCCTGGACGAGTCACGCAAGGGTTTCATGCTGGGCGCCAGTGAGTTCCTGACCAAGCCCATAGATCGTGCCCACCTCATCGATGTGATCAGGCGTCTGGACCAACCAGCCGACCGCACCGCGCTGGTGGTGGAGGATGATGAGGCTACCCGCTCCCTCAATGCAGATTGCCTGCAAACCGAAGGATGGAAAGTCCGGACTGCCAAGAACGGCCTGGAGGGTCTCAAAGCCTGTGAGCAAAACACACCCGGGCTGATTATTCTCGACCTGATGATGCCTGAAATGGACGGCTTCGAATTCCTTGACCAACTCAGGCAGCAGCACCCGGCCGTTGAGCCGACCGTGATCGTGGTCACAAGCAAAGACCTGACAGCCGCGGACCTGGAACGCCTGAATCATGGCGTACAGCGCATCATTCAAAAAGGTGATCATGCGAGCGAGGGGATACTCAAGGAAATCAAGCGCCATCTAGGAGCCTGTCGGACTTAACATGATCTACTGCGGAAAAGCCGAGTTTGGCCAGATTTCCCGCTATTTTTCGTTAAATAGCGGTGCTATTCGCCTCAAAAGACCGAAAAATCTGACTCAAATCGGCTTTCCCTCGCTACAATCGGTCAAGTCCGACAGGCTCCTAGGCTGAATAATCCGGAATACAAATTATGCCGACAATACTCCTGGTGGAAGACAATGAACTGAATCGCGACATGCTGTCGCGCCGCCTGGCGCGCAAAGGTTTTGCTGTTGAGTGCGCCATCGACGGCAAACAGTGCATGGAGCTCCTGGCGTCCAAGCGGCCGGACCTGATCCTGATGGACATCAATCTGCCCGGGCGTGACGGTTACGAATTGACCCGGGAAATCAAGGCCAACCCGGATACGGCGTCGATACCGGTCGTGGCAATTACCGCACATGCGATGAGCGGCGACCGGGAAAAATCCATTGCCGCCGGTTGCGACGACTACGATACCAAGCCGGTGAATTTGCAGCGGCTATTGGGAAAGATCAACGCCCTGCTGGAACATTGAACATGCAAAATCGGAACATTCAATATCGAAGGGCCGTAGGTCCGAGTTTCCGCCTGGCCTGGATGCTGTTGCTGTTGACGCCTGCCCTGGCCGCGGCGCAGGACGCCAACCAGCGAGCAGTATCCGCACTGGGTCGCCTGGAGCCGGAAGGCGGCATCATCCGGGTTGCCGCACCGTCCACACCGCAGGCCATTTCCGGTTCAATACTGGCTGAATTGCATGTCCGTGCGGGCGACTACGTCAAAAAAGGCGACCTGCTGGCCATCACAGCTTCAATGCAACTGATGCAAATTGCGCTACACCAGGCGGAGAACGAACTGGAACTGTCCAAACTCGCTTCTGTGGCGGAAAACAGCCGGGCCGACGAAGCCTGTGTGCTGGCGAGTGTCGCAACACGCGAGGCAGACCGTAGGGCCAACCTGCTGGCGCGCAACCTGGCTTCGGAAGAGGAAGCGGAACAGGCCCAGGGTGATGCTGAAGCGAAGGCGGCTTCATGCACGGCGGCGCAGGCAAACTCGCGTGTGGCGAAATCCGAAATCAATGTGGCGCGAACCCGGGTCGCTTTGCAAGAAGCTCAACTGCAGCGCACCTTGATTACCGCCCCGTTCGATAGCCGGGTGCTGGACATACTGGTCCAGCCCGGCGAATTCATTGGCATGGCGGGCATTCTCGAACTGGGCCGGGTTGACCGCATGTACGCGATTGCCGAAGTCTATGAAACAGATATAGGGCGCGTCGCAGTCGGGCAAAAAGCCCAAATCTCCAGTGATGCACTGACTGAACCCCTCACCGGTCAAGTCGAGTTCATTCACCTGAAAGTGGCCAAACAGGACGAGTTCGGCACCGACCCGGCGGCACGCCAGGATGCCCGCATCATCGAGGTTGAAATTCTCCTGGATAAGCCGGCTATAGCCGCTGCTCTGACCAATCTGCAGGTCGACATTGTCATCGGTGACTGAAGCGCGGGTGGCCCACTGATGCGCACACCGCTGGGCTGGATGCAATTGCGCCACAATCCGCTGCGCCTGGTGGTGGCTTTGCTGGGCATCAGCTTTGCAGTGTTGCTGATCATGATGCAACTGGGTTTCCGCTCCGCGCTGTTTGAGAGCGCAGTGCGCTTTCATGAACGCCTGAATTACGACATCGCGCTGTTCAGTCCCAACAGCGTATACATCGTCCGGCCCCAACCGTTTTCCATCCGACGCCTGTACCAGGCCCTGGGTGACGAGGCGGTCACAGACATATCACCCGTATACATATTTCCGGCTGTGTGGAAGAACCCCTGGAACAACGCCCGGCGCAGCCTCAATGCATTCGGTTTCAACCCCGAAGATGACTTGCTGGCTGCCGAGGGCTTCAGCGAACACCGCCACTTGCTCAAACAACAGGACGTGGTTTTGTTCGATGCTGCCTCGCGACCGGAATTTGGACCGGTCGCAGAGGCATTTTCCGCTGGCGACGCGGTGATCACAGAAATAAATGATCACGAGGTGGAGGTAGTGGGTCTGTACCGGATGGGCTCGTCATTCGGTATCGATGGATCCATCATGACCAGCGCTGACAACTGGTTGCGCCTGTTCCCCGGACGTTCCCGAAATGAAATCCAGTTGGGCCTGATCCGCTTGCGCGAAGGTGCTGATGCAATCCTCGTCCGCAACCGCCTGCGTGAATACCTGCCCAAAGACGTGCTGGTGATGACCAAGGCCGACTTCGTGGAACGGGAAGTTAGATACTGGAACAGTGCCACGCCCATCGGTTACATCTTTGCCTTCGGCGCCATCATGGGTTTTGTCGTCGGGGCCATCATCCTTTACCAGATCCTGTTCGCGGACGTTTCCGAGCATCTCAATGAGTACGCCACCCTGCGCGCGCTGGGTTACTCGAACCGCTTTGTCTCCGGAATTGTCGTACAACAGGCCGTGATCCTGGGTGTACTGGGTTTCATACCGGGGGTGCTGGCGGTCACCTGGTTGTACCAAAAGGCTGCGGCCGCCACCAACCTGCCTCTGTACATCACCACTGACCGTGTGGTGACGGTATTCATCATGACCTTGATCATGTGCGCCATTTCCGCAGTGCTGGCCCTGCGCAAAGTGCGGCGCCTGGACCCGGCGGACGTATTTTGATGAGCAGCACAGCCCCGATCAAGGTCAGCGGCCTGAACCATGCTTTTGGCAAGGGCGACTTGCGCAAACAGATCCTGTTCGACATCACCACCGAGATTCCCGAGGGAGAGATCGTGATCGTAACCGGTCCGTCGGGTTCCGGCAAAACCACGCTGCTGACCCTGGTCGGCGCCCTGCGTTCGGCACAAGAGGGCAGCATCGAGGTACTGGGTGAACAGTTGCGCGGCGCCAAACCACGCACGCTCGAGAAAGTCCGCAGACAAATCGGTTATATCTTTCAGCAGCACAACCTGCTTGGCGCCCTGACTTCGCTGCAAAACGTAGAACTGGGGCTGCGTGTCACCGGGCGGTTCAGCCGCTCTGAACTGCAACACCGTGCCACGGCCATGCTCGAAGCGGTCGGCCTGGGCGACCGCATGCACTACAAACCCGGCCAGCTTTCCGGCGGTCAACGCCAGCGCGTCGCGATCGCGCGGGCCCTGGTCGGGGAACCCGCCATGCTGCTGGCCGATGAACCCACTGCCTCGCTGGACAAACAATCCGGCCGGGATGTGGTGGAACGCATTAAGTCGCTGGCCAAGGAAAAAGGCACCACCATACTGCT
The DNA here is from genome assembly GCA_022565025.1 of Pseudomonadota bacterium. GTDB lineage: Bacteria > Pseudomonadota > Gammaproteobacteria > Xanthomonadales > SZUA-36 > JAJRRA01. The sequence continues at coordinate 2,177 of JADFKH010000056.1, read as the reverse complement.
GGTCACGCACGACAACCGCATCCTGGATATCGCAGACCGAATCGTGCACCTGGAAGACGGCCGGCTGTCCACATTCACCGATGCCGTGATCGAAAATAACCAGCGGATGATGCAAACGCTGGCGGACAATCGCAACAAGCAGCCCCTCGATGAACTGGTCGCTGCACTCGACGAACCGGGCTTCAAGGATCTGTTGCAGCAGATCACCTCCGATTCACAACGCTTTCAGGAAGCCACCACACTGGCCAATGATGTCGCCTTCAAGAGCATGTTGAGACAGGGTTTGTTCGCCTTTAACCGCAAACTCGGGCAATTGCTCAACGCCGACCGCGCATCGCTTTTCATCGTGGAGCAGGACTCATTGGTGCTCAGGGTGGCCGAAGACATCGAAAAAATGGGTGAAGTCCGCATCCCGCTGGGAAGCGGCATTGCCGGGGCGGTCGCGCACAGTGGCGAATCAATCCGCATCGACGACGCCTATGCCGACCCCCGTTTCAACCAGGATGTGGACCAGCAGACCGGCTACCGGACACGTTCGATCCTCAGTTTGGCGATCAAAGACCGTAGCGGGAAAGTGTTCGCCGTGGCCCAACTGTTGAACCGCAGGGACGGACAGCCGTTTGACCAGGGGGACGAGGAGCGCTTCGCAGACTTTATCCAATCCATCGGGGTCATTCTTGAAACCCTGGAGGGACTGAGCGTTCACCAGGCAACACCACGTCATCAGGCGCCATGAATACCACCGACCAGAAAGTCCGCAGCATCATCGAGAGCTACTTCGACCAGGAACTGAACCCGCAACTGCTGGAGCAACTCGAGACGCGGGTGCTGCGTGGGGGTGAATGGCTGTTCCGGCAGGGTGAGGAAGGCGACGCTCTTTATTTTCTCGTGCGTGGCCGCTTGCAGGCCTGGATCGAACCGGAAGATACCAGCGGACAACCCCGTTTGCTGGGTGAAATCGTGCCCGGTGAGAGCGTCGGTGAAGTCGGCCTGATCAGTGGTGATCCGCGCACTGCCGGCATCCAGGCCATTCGCGACAGCCTGCTGATACGCATTGACCGCCGCAGCTTTGCAAGCCTTGCCGAGCGTCACCCTGCGCTGGTACTCAAGTTGGCCGGCAACGTGGTGAAGTGGTACCGACTCAGCATGTCAAAGACCGCACCGGCGGCCAGATTACTGAAAAACATCACGCTGTTGCCGCTGAGCGACTCCACCAAGATCACACAGTTTTGTGATGAATTTGCGCAGCAACTTGCAGCGCAGGCAACGACCGTGTACGTATCGCCGGAAACCCTGTCTGCACAAGGCGCCTCTGTTGCTCAGCTCAAAGCTGGAGAAGAGCTTCCGGACAGGCTCAAGAGCTGGCTGTGGGACCTGGAAGACCAGTATGATTTCGTACTTTACCGTTGCCATGCAGGGGACAGCCCCTGGTCGCTGTTCGCGGTGCGCCAGTCAGATATCGTACTGATGGTGGCGGACGCCGACACCGACCCGGAGGATGTGGTCTGGGAGCCGCAGATATTATCCATCCAGGGAACCATGGTGGGACGCAGGGCGCTGTTCCTGCTGCAACGTGACCGCCATGCGATCCGCAATACCGCCCGCTGGCTTGAAGGCAGACACCTTAATTTTCACCTGCACATCCAGTCCGGGCTCGCCAGTGATGTGCAGCGGGCCGTACGGATCATTTCCGGCAAAGCCACCGGCCTGGTGTTGGGCGGCGGCGCGGCACGGGGCCTGGCCGCCCTGGGTGTCTACCAGGCGCTGGTGGAGGCCGGCATCGAAATCGACTGGGTGGGAGGCACCAGCATCGGCGCGATCATGGCCGCTGCAGTCGCCATGGGCTGGTCGCCTGATGTGGCCATCAGGAATTCCCGCCAGGCGTTCAAGGTGGGAAAGCCGTTCAGCGATTTCACCATCCCGGTCCTGTCATTGCTTAGGGGCAAGCGCATGAAACGCTTGCTCAAAGTGCACCTGGACCACCTGATCGAGGATTTGCCCCTGCCGTACTATTGTGTTTCCACCAACCTGGGAAGGGGTACCAGGAACATCCACGAGTCCGGCTCCTTAGTGGACGCCATCCGGGCCAGCGGGGCGATGCCGGGGATTTTCCCACCGGTTGTGGTAGAACAGGAACTGGCCGTGGATGGCGGCATTCTGGACAACCTACCTGTGGA
>JADFKH010000055.1 GCA_022565025.1 Pseudomonadota bacterium | reverse complement strand
GCCATTTCTGTTGCCGATCGAGGACGTGTTCTCGATTTCGGGCCGGGGTACGGTGGTGACGGGACGAGTGGATCGCGGCATCATCAAGGTGGGTGAAGAAGTGGAGATTGTCGGCATCAAGGAAACGACCAAGACCACCTGTACGGGGGTTGAGATGTTCCGCAAGTTGCTGGATGAAGGCCGTGCGGGCGACAACGTGGGTGTCTTGCTGCGTGGTACCAAGCGCGATGAAGTGGAGCGTGGTCAGGTACTGGCGCATGTGGGCACGATTACGCCGCACACACGATTTGAGGCGGAGGTATACATTTTGTCGAAAGAGGAAGGTGGACGACACACGCCGTTTTTCAAGGGTTACCGGCCGCAGTTTTATTTCCGCACGACGGACGTGACGGGGGCGGTTGAGTTGCCCGAAGGAGTGGAGATGGTGATGCCGGGAGACAACGTGCAGATGCAGGTGTCTCTGATTGCACCGATTGCGATGGAAGAAGGTCTGCGTTTTGCGATACGCGAAGGCGGACGGACGGTTGGCGCCGGTGTGGTGGCCAAGATCCACGAGTGAATAGCGAGTAAAGGACATGGCAGAACAGAGAATCCGCATCCGGCTGAAAGCTTTCGATCATCGCTTGATCGATCGCTCAGCGTTTGAAATCGTGGAAACCGCGAAAAGGACCGGGGCCCAGGTACTGGGGCCCATTCCCTTGCCCACCAGGATCGAACGGCACACGGTGCTGATCTCTCCGCATGTGAACAAGGATGCGCGTGACCAGTATGAGACACGTACGCACAAGCGCCTGATGGACATCGTGAATCCCAACGACAAGACCGTTGATGCGTTGATGAAACTGGATCTGGCGGCCGGTGTGGATGTGCAAATCAAGCTGTACTGATTGGTTAATGATTAAGGCGTAGCAATGAAGATTGGATTGGTAGGACGCAAACGTGGCATGACGCGGATATTTACCGAGGACGGTATGAGTGTGCCGGTCACGGTCATCGAGGTTAAGCCCAATCGCGTGACACAGGTGAAGAGCACAGAGATTGACGGTTACCGTTCCGTGCAGGTCACGCTCGGAAGCCGCCGAACCAGTTTGGTGAATAAGCCTGTGGCCGGTCACTATGCCAAGTCCGGTGTCGAAGCCGGAGAGGGCCTGTGGGAATTGCGGCTCGCCGATGATGAGGGTGAAGACCTGGAAACCGGTTCCGAGCTGAAAGTGGACATGTTCGAGGCCGGTGAGAAGGTGGATGTGACTGGAACGAGTAAAGGCAAGGGTTTTGCCGGTGTCGTGAAACGTCATAATTTCGCCATGCAGGATGCCACTCACGGCAACTCATTGGCGCACAGGGCGCCTGGCTCGATTGGCCAGTGTCAGACCCCGGGCCGTGTGTTCAAAGGCAAGAAAATGGCCGGACACATGGGCGTTGAAAGAGTCACTACACAAAATCTGGAAGTCGTCCGGGTGGATGCGGAGCGCAATTTGCTGCTTATCAAGGGTGCGGTTCCCGGCGCGGCTGGTGGTATCGTGATGATCCGTCCTTCTGTGAAAATTCTTCAATAAGGTTGGCCTTCAATAAGAATTGATGGAGAGATTACGATGCAACTCGCAGTAACAGGCGGCAAAAAGATCGAGGTATCTGAAGCCACGTTCGGCCGGGACTTCTCCGAAGCCCTGGTGCACCAGGTGGTAACTGCCTACCTTGCTGGCGCTCGCGCCGGTACTAAGGCACAGAAAAACCGATCGGCAGCCAGAGGCGGCGGCAGAAAGCCCTGGCGTCAGAAAGGCACCGGCCGCGCTCGGGCAGGCACCATCCGCAGCCCGATCTGGCGTGGTGGTGGTAAGACGTTTGCCGCTACCCCCAGGGATCATTCCCAGAAAGTGAATCGAAAGATGTATCGCGGTGCACTGCAGGCGATCTTTTCCGAACTGGTCCGCCAAGACCGCTTGGTGGTCGTTGATTCGATGGATCTTGCAGAGCCGAAAACCAAGGGGTTGCTCGCCAGGTTGGCAAAGTTGGGTGTTGAGAAATGCCTGATAGTGACCGACGAATCGAATGAAAATTTGCACCTGGCCTCACGCAATATTCCGGGTGTCTACCTATTGGACGTCCAGGGTATTGACCCGGTGAGCCTGGTGGCCGCAGATAAAGTGATCGTGACAGTGGAAGCAGTCGAGAAGATTCAGGAGTGGCTGGGATGAATAAAAACCGTTTATACAAAGTCTTGCTGAGTCCCCGGATCACGGAAAAGACAACGCGGATGGGTGAGGAGAGCAACCATTATGTCTTCCGTGTCATCAAGGACGCCAACAAGTCCGAGGTCAAAGGTGCGGTTGAGATGCTGTTTGACGTAAACGTGGAGTCAGTCCGGATCATAAACGTCAAGGGTAAGAACAAGTCATTTCGGCAGCGCTTGGGAAGGCGCAGCGATTGGAAAAAGGCATATGTTCGTGTGCGCGAAGGTCAGGTCATTGATCACCTGGGCAGTGAGTCAGCGTAGTTAATGAGTTTGGGTAATGAGTTTGGGTAAAGAGTTCAGGGACTATTTTTATGGCAATTGTTAAGGCAAAACCAACATCACCGGGGCGGCGTGGAGTCGTCCAGGTCAAGCATTTGCACCTGCATAAGGGCGCGCCGTTTGCCGGCCTGATCGAGAAAAAATCGAAAACCGGCGGGCGTAACAACACCGGCCGGATCACCACGCGTCATCGCGGTGGCGGACACAAACAACATTACCGCGTGATTGATTTCAAGCGGGACAAGGACGGCATCACTGGAACCATCGAGCGGATCGAGTATGACCCCAATCGCAGTGCGCACATTGCATTGGTGCTCTATAGCGACGGCGAGCGGCGTTACATCATCGCGCCCAAAGGCATCCGTGCCGGTGACAAGGTGATCAGTGGCACGGATGCAAGCATCAAGCCAGGTAACTGCCTGCCGCTGCGCAATATGCCCATGGGTTCAGTGGTTCACTGTGTTGAGATGAAGCCAGGTAAAGGTGCTCAGCTGGCCCGAAGCGCCGGTGCCGCAGTACAACTGATCGCACGTGAAGGTCAGTATGCAACACTCAGGCTTCGTTCCGGTGAAATGCGCAAGGTGCTGTCACGTTGTCGCGCGACTATTGGTGAAGTGTCCAACTCCGAACACAACCTGGAGAAGCTGGGCAAAGCCGGTGCGAAGCGTTGGCGAGGCGTGCGCCCGACCGTCCGTGGTGTTGCCATGAACCCGGTGGATCACCCGCACGGTGGCGGTGAAGGGCGTACGTCCGGCGGACGTCACCCGGTCACCCCCTGGGGCGTTCCGACCAAGGGATACAAAACCCGCAAGAACAAGACTACGGATAAGTTCATTATTCGCAAGCGTTCAGGCAGATAACAGGAAGCACTATGCCACGTTCGATTAAAAAAGGACCCTTCATCGATCATCACCTGATGAAAAAGGTGACCGATGCCATTGCTACAAATAACAAGCGACCGATCAAGACCTGGTCACGCCGTTCCATGATCCTCCCGGAAATGGTGGGCCTGACGATTGCGGTACACAACGGACGCCAGCATGTCCCGATCCTGATCAATGACCAGATGATCGGCCACAAGCTGGGCGAGTTCGCGGCCACCCGGACCTTCAGAGGTCACGCGGGCGGTCGCAAGACGAAGTAGGTGTTGGCCATGCAAGCGACTGCAAGATTAAGAAACGCGCGCATCTCGGCGCAAAAAGTACGCCTGGTTGCTGACCAGATCCGGGGAATGCCAGTCGAGGAAGCTGAGCAACTCCTGACATTCAGCACCAAGAAAGCCGCACATATAGTGAAAAAAGTTCTGCTTTCGGCGATTGCCAATGCCGAGCACAACGATGGCGCTGATATCGATGAACTGAAAGTGGCTACGATCATGATTGATGAAGGTACGACCTTCAAGCGTGGCCGCGCCAGGGCCAAGGGCCGTGGTACTCGAATTCTAAAACGTAACAGTCATATCACCGTGACCGTCGCTGACGACAATAAAGGGCAAGACTAATGGGTCAAAAGGTACATCCAATAGGTTTCCGACTGGGTATTGCCAAGGACTGGAATTCAACCTGGTACGCCGAAAAGCGCAATTATGCGGAGCTGTTGTTATCTGATCTTGAGGTTCGGGAATTTTTGCACAAGCGTCTGGCGCAAGCCGCGATAAGCAGGATCCAGATTGAGCGTCCGGCCAAGTCGGCGCGCATCACGATTCACACGGCGCGCCCGGGTATTGTCATTGGCAAAAAAGGCGAGGACATTGAGCGTCTGCGGCGTGATGTCACTGCATTGATGGGTGTTCCGACGCACATCACGGTCGCTGAGATTCGCAAACCTGAACTGGACGCGAAGCTGGTTGCCGAGGGGATTGCCCAACAGCTGGAACGCCGTATCATGTTCCGCCGCGCAATGAAGCGTGCGGTAGGTAATTCCATGCGCCTGGGTGCGCTGGGTATCAAGGTCCTGGTATCTGGTCGTCTGAACGGTGCAGACATTGCCCGCAATGAATGGTATCGCGAAGGCCGGGTACCGTTGCATACCTTGCGTGCCGATGTCGATTACGGCTTTGTTGAGGCAAAGACCACTTACGGTGTGCTTGGCGTAAAGGTATGGATTTACAAAGGTGAAGTCCACGACCTCTACGGAACTGACGGCGAGAACAAGCGCAACCCAGGGGTCGGATGATGCTGCAGCCCAAACGAACAAAATTCAGAAAGCAGCAAAAAGGCCGTAATCGGGGCCTGGCGCATGTAGGTAATCGCGTCAGCTTTGGTGAATTTGGCCTGAAGGCAACCACGCGTGGATTCGTTACTGCCCGGCAGATCGAAGCGGCGCGCCGCGCCATTACCCGCTACGTTAAACGTAGTGGCAAGCTGTGGATCCGAATTTATCCGGACAAGCCGATCTGTAAGAAGCCCGTAGAGGTTCGGATGGGTAAGGGTAAAGGTAATGTTGAATACTGGGTGGCGCCGATCCAGCCCGGCCGAGTGATGTATGAAATCCAGGGGGTAACGGAAGATGCCGCCAGGGAAGCATTCCGTCTGGCAGCCAGGAAACTGGCGGTGAAAACCATCTTCGTCAAGAGGTCTGTGTTGTGATGATTGCGCAAGAGCTAAGAGTTAAAAGCGAAAGCGAACTCAGTGAAGAGCTCACCAATCTACTTAAGGAGCAGTTCAATTTGAGAATGCAGAGGGGAACGGGGCAGTTGCCTACACCTCATGATTTGCGGCGTGTACGCCGGGATATCGCACGGGTCAGGACTGTCCTGAATGAGAAAAAGAGAGCGGGTGAAACGTCATGAGTACGACCGAAGCAGTAAAACGCACCAAGGTTGGGCGGGTAGTCAGTGACAAGGCTGACAAGACCGTCACCGTGATGCTGGAACGCCAGGTGAAACACCCGCTGTACGGTAAGTACATCAAGCGGTCAACCAAAGTGCACGCACACGACGAAGACAACCGTTGTGGGCAAGGCGACCTGGTGAAGATTGCAGAATGTCGCCCGATTTCCAAGACGAAAAGCTGGCGTGTAGTAGAAATTATGGAGCGCGCCAAGTAAGGCCGGTAGGGTCTTGGGGACAGCGAAGCGGAGGACATCAACGATGATTCAGATGCAAAGCATGCTTTCAGCCGCAGATAACAGCGGCGCACGCCGGATTATGTGCATCAAGGTGCTGGGTGGTTCCAAGCGACGTTATGCTCGCATTGGTGACGTGATCAAAGTCACGGTCAAAGAAGCCATTCCGCGCGGCAAAGTGAAAAAGGGTGAAGTTTACAATGCGGTAGTAGTGCGGACACGCTCCGGCGTTCGTCGCGCTGATGGCTCACTGATCCGGTTTGACGGCAACGCTGCAGTTTTACTGGATGCCAAGCACGAACCGATCGGGACCCGAATTTTCGGCCCCGTGACGCGAGAACTACGGACTGAGAAGTTCATGAAGATTGTCTCGCTGGCACCCGAAGTACTGTAAGCGAGAGGAGCTAGGAAGATGAAACGAATTCATAAGGGTGATGAAGTCATAGTGACCACAGGTCGCAGTAAGGGTCAGCGAGGACATGTGCTCCGCGTCGTTAGCGAGGAGAAGTTGCTGGTTGAAAACGTGAATATGGTGAAAAAACACCAGAAGCCGAATCCAGGCTTGAATCAGGCAGGCGGCATCATTGAAAAAGAATCACCGATCCACGTTTCCAATGTTGCAATGTACAACCCGGCCACGGGTAAAGCAGACCGTGTGTCGTTCAAGTCGCTCGAAGACGGAAAGAAAGTGCGGATTTTCAAGTCGACCGGCGAAGCCGTCGATATTTAGGGATATTCAGATGTCCAGACTACAGACATATTACAAAGAGACCGTGGTGCCGCAGCTGATGGAAAAATTCAGTTATGGCAATATCATGGAAGTGCCAAAAATCACCAAGATCTGCCTGAACATGGGCGTCGGGGAGGCTGTTGGCGATAAGAAAGTAATGGGCCGTGCCGTAGGAGATATGACCGCGATTGCAGGCCAAAAGCCGGTTGTCCGCCTGGCGCGCAAGTCAGTGGCCAGCTTCAAAATCCGTGACGGTTGGCCGGTCGGGTGCAAAGTAACCTTGCGCCGGGAACGCATGTATGAGTTCTTGGACCGGTTGGTGAGTATTGCCATTCCCCGTGTCCGTGACTTTCGCGGTTTGAACCGCAAGTCCTTTGACGGGCGTGGCAACTACAGCATAGGTGTGAAGGAACAGATCATGTTCCCGGAAATTGACTTCGACCAGATCGACGCCATTCGGGGAATGGATATTACCATCGCCACCACGGCTAAAAACGACGAGGAGGCGCTGGCGCTGCTGCAGGCCTTCAACTTCCCGTTTAAAGATAAGTAAGTTTGGGAAAAGTAAGATTGGGAAAAGTAAGATTGGGATAGGTAAGTTTGGGACATTAAGTTTGGGATAAATTAACGCAGGAATCACAATGGCAAAAGTATCTATGATCAATCGCGAGAAGCGACGCACAAAGCTGGTTGCCAAGTATGCTGGGAGGCGTGCCGAGCTCAAGGCGATTATTACGAACCCGGAGGTCAGCTTTGAAGAACGACAGGATGCAATGTTCCGGTTGCAGAAGCTACCTCGTGATTCAAGCCCGGTGCGTCAGCGCAATCGTTGTGCCATTACCGGTCGTCCGCGTGGTTTCTATCGCAAATTCGGACTGGGCCGTAACAAGTTACGTGAAGCCGCCATGCGCGGTGATGTACCAGGCCTTAGAAAGGCCAGCTGGTAAAGAGGAATGATGCAATGAGTATGAGTGACCCGATTGCAGACATGCTGACGCGTATTCGCAACGCTCAGGCGATGCAGAAAACGACGGTGAATATTCCGGGTTCAAAAGTCAAGACGGGCATTGCTGGTGTGCTGAAGAACGAGGGTTATATAACAGACTTCCGCAACATCGTAGTTGACGGCAAATCGGACGGCCGGATCACACTTGAAGTCACGCTCAAGTATTACCAGGGTAAAGGCGTGATTGAAACATTGCAACGTGTCAGTCGTCCCGGCCTGCGTCAGTATCGCGGCAAAGATGACTTGCCGAAGATCCTGAACGGTCTCGGCATGGTTGTCGTCAGCACGTCGCAAGGCATTATGACTGATGTTCAGGCACGCGCGGTTGGGCAGGGTGGTGAAATCCTGTGCTTCGTAACGTGAGGAGAAAGATATGTCACGCATAGCACAAACCCCGATCGAGCTGCCTTCAGGCGTTGAAGTCAAGCTGCAGGGAAGCCAGGTCAACGTCAAGGGCCCCAAAGGAAACTTGGTGCTGCAATTGCATGCAACAATCAGCCTTGAGCAGGAAGATAAAGTGATCAGTGTGAAGCCCGCGACGGACTCTGCCATCCCAATGGCCGGAACCTTCCGTTCCCTGGTCAACAACATGGTCATTGGCGTTACCGAGGGTTTTGAGAAAAAACTAAAGCTGGTTGGGATTGGATACCGCGCACAGGTGCAGGGCAACAAGCTCACTCTGGCGCTGGGATTCTCACACCCGATTGTATACGCCGCACCTGAAGGCGTGACCATCGAAGCACCAAGCCAGAGCGAACTGGTGATCAAGGGTTGTGACAAACAAAAGGTTGGCCAGGTTGCTGCTGAAATCCGCTCGTTCCGCCCACCGGAGCCATACAAGGGCAAGGGTATTCGTTATTTCGATGAGCGTGTGAAGCGCAAGGAAGCCAAGAAGGCTTAATAGAGTAGGTCGCTTGGGGTAGGCCGCTTTGGGCGGCTTGAAGAATTCGAGGAATCAGAGATGGACAAGAAAAAGGCAGCACGTTTACGCAGGGCAAAAAAGACCCGTGCACATATCCGCCGACTGGGCGTGGCGCGGCTTACCGTTCACCGCAGCGGACGGCACATTTACGCCCAGGTCATCAGCCCGGAAGGGGGAAAAGTCATTGCCGCAGCATCAACCCTGCAAAAAGACATCAAAGCTGATCTGAAAACAACCAGTAACAAGGAAGCCGCGATTGCCGTTGGCAAGGCCGTCGCTGAACGTGCGGTGGCCGCAGGTATCAAGAAGGTGGCTTTTGACCGTTCCGGGTTCCGCTATCACGGTCGAATCAAGGAACTGGCGGACGCTGCACGGGAAGTCGGACTTAACTTCTGATAGGAAAGAAACATGGCGAAAATGGACAGAGACAATGGTGACGGCCTGCTGGAGAAGCTGGTTACAATCAATCGCGTGGCAAAGGTGGTCAAGGGTGGTCGCATTTTTGGTTTCACCGCCCTCAGTGTGGTGGGTGACGGTAACGGCAAGATCGGGTTTGGTTACGGCAAGGCGCGTGAAGTGCCTCTGGCTATCGCGAAATCAATGGAAAAAGCACGTCGCAACATGATCCAGGTGTCCTTGCGCGACGGTACGCTCTGGCATGCCATCAAGGCCCACCATTCCGGTTCACGGATCTACATGCAGCCGGCATCAGAGGGTACCGGCGTCATTGCCGGTGGTGCGATGCGAGCTGTGCTGGAAACCGTTGGTGTACGTAACGTACTGGCCAAAAGCCTGGGTTCCAACAACTCGATTAACCTGGTCCGCGCCACGATCAAGGGATTAGAGTCCATGCAAACACCGGAATCGATTGCTGGTAAACGCGGCAAATCCGTTGACGAAATTATGGCGAACCTGGGCCAGGTGAACAAGAGATAAGGATCATGGCCAGGAAAAAGAAGAAACAGATCAAGGTAACGCTGATCCGCTCGCCGATTGGATTTCAGCCAAGACATCGCGAATGCGTTCGCGGACTGGGCTTGAAGCGCATGAACCACACGGTGGTGCTCGAAGACACGCCGTCCATTCGCGGTATGGTCAACAAAATTAATTACATGCTGAGAGTTGAGGAAGCCTGAGGACTTATTGAAATGAAACTGAATAGTCTCAGCCCGGCACAGGGCAGCAAAAAAAGTCGTAAGCGCGTGGGCCGCGGCATGGGCTCTGGCATCGGTAAAACCGCCGGTCGCGGCCACAAAGGCCAGAAGTCACGATCTGGTGGTTTCCACAAGGTCGGCTTCGAGGGTGGACAGATGCCCCTGCAGCGCCGTCTGCCGAAGCGTGGGTTTGCTTCGCGCACCGCGCGGTATAACGACGAGCTCCGCCTTTACCAGGTCCAGGTAATGAAGGCAGATGTGATCGATCTTGAGTTCCTCAAGACCCAAGGCATCGTGGCTCACGATATTCGCAAGGTCAAAGTGATCAACACCGGCACCCTGGAGCGTGCGGTCACGATCAAAGGACTGGCTGTCACCAAGGGTGCGCAGGCAGCGATTGAAGCTGCCGGAGGCAAGGTAGAGTAATGGCCCGATCCCCATCACAATTTGCGGAAACACTGGGTGGGCTCGGTCGGTTGACCGAATTGCGGCAGCGTTTGCTGTTCGTGTTCTTTGCGCTGATTATTTATCGTATTGGCACCTTCATCCCGGTACCGGGTGTGAACCCGCAGGCCTTGCTGCAGTTCATGAATTCCCAGCAGGGAACGATCGTGGACGTATTCAACCTGTTTACCGGCGGCGCTTTGGAGCGTTTTTCCCTTTTTGCGCTGGGTGTGATGCCGTACATTTCAGCTTCCATCATCATGCAGTTGATGAGCGCCTCCGTTCCCCACCTGCAGCAGCTGAAGAAAGAGGGATCCTCCGGGCGCCAAAAGATTACCCAGTACACGCGTAATTTCACTGTGCTACTGGCAGGTGTCCAGGCCGGCGGCGTTGCGTTTGCGTTGCAAGGTCAGGGCAATGTGGTGCTTGCACCGGGCTTCGGTTTTATTTTTACCGCGGTTATCACACTGACGGCCGGGACTGTTTTCCTGATGTGGCTGGGTGAACAAATCACCGAGCGCGGGGTGGGAAATGGTATTTCGCTGATCATTTTTGCCGGAATTGTGGCCGGTCTGCCCAGGGCAGTTGCAGGCACACTGGAACTGGTGAATACCGGGCAGTTGAGTGTCCCGGCTGCGCTGTTTATCACCGCGCTGATACTGGGTGTGATCTACTTTGTTGTCCGTGTAGAACGCGGTCAACGGCGGATCACGGTTAATTATGCGCAGCGCCAAGGCCGGGTGGCTTACCAGAACCAGTCGACGCATTTACCGTTGAAAGTGAATATGTCCGGCGTGATCCCGGCTATTTTTGCTTCCAGCCTGGTGATCTTCCCATCAACCCTGGCTACCTGGTTCAGCGGATCGGAGGGCCTGAACTGGTTAACGGACGTTTCAGCAGCGCTGACTCCCGGCAACTTGGCGTACACGATCTTGTATTCATCCCTGATTATTTTCTTCTGTTTTTTCTACACCGCCATGGTGTTCAACTCGAAGGAAACAGCGGATAACCTGAAACGATCGGGAGCGTTTATTCCGGGAATACGCCCGGGTCGCCAGACGGCGGATTACATAGACAACGTATTAACGCGCCTGACCATGGTGGGCTCGCTATACCTGGTGTCGGTTTGTTTGTTGCCTGATGTGCTCCGGGTTGTCTGGGCTGTACCGTTCTACTTCGGTGGAACTTCGGTATTGATCGTGGTTGTCGTGATCATGGATTTCATCGCGCAAGTACAGGCTCACCTGATTTCACATCAATACGACAGCCTGATGAAAAAAGCGAACCTGAAATCCTACGGTCGTTCCGGAGTTGTCCGGAGATAACATTTTGGGAGAAATTTATGAAAGTGCAGGCTTCGGTTAAAAAGATCTGCCGTAACTGTAAAATCGTACGCCGCAAGGGTGTCGTGTACGTGATTTGCAGTGAGAAAAAACACAAGCAGCGGCAGGGCTGATAGTGGCTGTGAAATTGTGGTGCTGATTTTGGGTTAATGTAAGTGGAAACTGGGTAAGTGGAAACTGGGTAAGTGGAAACTGGGTAAGTGGAAACAGGCTTTTACCAGAACTTGGGATTCGATATAATGCGCCGTTTAGGTTCGCGGCATGCAAAGACAGGAGTTAAGGAATGGCTCGTATAGCAGGAGTCAATATACCGGTTCAAAAACACACCTGGGCGGGTCTGACGCACATCTATGGCATCGGCCGTTCCCGTGCATTCGGGATTTGCGATGCAGCAGGGGTCAAGCCGGAAACCAAAATTCGCGACCTGACGGAAGCGGAAATTGAAGGAATCCGCGCCCAGATAGCCACGCTTGCCGTGGAAGGCGATCTTCGCCGTGAAGTGGCAATGAACATCAAACGTTTGATGGACCTCGGTTGTTACCGTGGGATACGGCATCGCCGTGGCCTGCCGGTGCGTGGTCAGCAAACGAAGACCAATGCGCGTACCCGTAAAGGTCCACGTCGTCCGATCAAGCGTTAAAGGCGGAAAGAATTATGGCAAAGCCAAGTAGAAAAAAGAAAGTTAAAAAGACGGTCGTGGATGGTATCGCTCACATCCATGCATCTTTTAACAATACGATTATCACAATTACCGATCGCCAGGGTAATACCCTGGCGTGGGCGACTGCCGGGGGCGCCGGTTTCCGGGGCTCACGTAAGAGCACACCGTTTGCCGCCCAGGTTGCAGCTGAAAATGCCGGTAAGGCAGCGCTGGATTACGGTCTCAAAAACCTCGAAGTACGGGTCAAAGGCCCGGGTCCGGGGCGCGAGTCTTCCGTACGTGCGTTGAATGCAGTCGGATACAAGATTACCAACATCACTGACGTGACGCCGATTCCGCACAACGGCTGTCGGCCGCCCAAAAAACGTCGCGTCTGAGTGGAGTAGACCAAATGGCAAGATATACAGGACCTACCTGCAAGCTGGCGCGCCGCGAAGGCGTGGACCTGGAACTGAAGAGCCCGGCTCGTGGACTGGAATCCAAGTGCAAGCTGAACCAGCTTCCTGGGCAACAAGTCTCGATGCGCCGGTTGAGACTTTCAGACTATGCTGTACAGTTGCGGGAGAAGCAGAAAGTGCGCCGTATTTACGGTGTACTCGAACGCCAGTTCCGTAATTACTACAAGCTGGCCGCTAAACAGAAGGGCGCCACGGGTGAAAACCTGCTGCGTTTGCTGGAATGCCGCCTGGACAATGTTGTCTATCGCATGGGTTTCGCGGTAACCCGGGCTCAGGCCCGGCAAATGGTATCGCACAAGTCGATTTCCGTTAATGGTCAGACGGTGAATATTGCATCCTACAGGGTGAAGCCGGACGATGTTGTAGCCATTCGTGAAAAAGCAAAGAAACAATTGCGGGTGAAGGAAGCCATCACGCTGAGCCAGGAAATGGATCTGGTTTCACCCTGGGTGGAAGTCGATACAGAGAAAATGGAAGGTGTCTTCAAAGCCTATCCGGATCGGGTCGAGCTTTCAGCGGATATCAACGAAAGTTTGATCGTAGAGCTTTACTCCAAGTAAGGCCTGCAGAAAAAGTGTTAATTACCGTTGCAGGGGGTTTATACCTGCAACGATCATGAGATTTCATCAAGATTACAGTTTACGAGGGCGATCCTTATGATGGGTGTTATTGAACAAATGCTGAAGCCCAGTACCGTGGGTGTTGACGAGGTTAACCCGAATCGGGCCCGGATCACACTGGAACCGCTGGAGCGTGGTTTCGGTCACACACTGGGCAATGCGCTCAGGCGTGTACTGCTCTCATCCATTCCCGGCAGTGCGATTGTCGAAGTGGAAATGGATGGTGTGTTGCACGAGTACACGGCGGTTGAAGGTCTGCAGGAAGATATCATCGAAGTTCTTCTGAACCTCAAGGGTATTGCACTGATTATGCATGATCGTGAAGAAGCGGTGCTGACCCTCAGCAAATCGGGCCCGGGCCTGGTTACTGCTGGGGACATTCAGCTCGATCACACCGTCGAAGTGGTTAATCCCGATCATGTCATCTGCAACCTCACGCAGAGCGGCAGCATCAACATGCGTTTGAAAGTGGCACGCGGCGTAGGTTATAAGCCGGCCGTGCGCTTGAATATCGGTGATCAGGAAAGCCGTCCCATCGGCCGTCTGCAGTTGGATGCGTCTTTTTGCCCGGTGCGTAAGGTCGCTTACAGTGTCGATTCGGCACGGGTTGAACAACGCACCAACCTGGACAAGCTGATCTTCGATATTGAGACCAATGGCACGATGGATTGTGAGGCTGCGGTGAAACTTGCTGCCAATATCCTGGCTGACCAGTTGTCAGTATTTGTGGACTTCAAGGCACGCCAGGCCGTTGAAGTGGAAGTAAAGACCCAGGAAATTGACCCGGTGCTGTTGCGCCCAATCGACGACCTGGAGCTTACGGTTCGTTCAGCGAACTGTCTCAAGGCGGAGAGCATCCTGTACATCGGCGACCTGGTACAGCGAACCGAGGTAGAATTGCTCAAGACTCCGAACCTGGGCAAAAAATCACTGACAGAAATCAAGGACGTACTCGCGTCACATGATCTGTCGCTTGGAATGAAGCTGGAAAACTGGCCGCCTGAGAGCTTGGTCAGCACCTGAACAACGCTGGCGGATAGAACAAGGAATAGACCATGCGTCACATGAAATCCGGAAGAAAACTGAACCGCAACAGCGCGCATCGCAAGGCGATGTTCCGCAATATGGCGAGCTCGCTGTTTGAACACGAAGTGATCAAGACCACGGTTCCCAAGGCCAAGGAGTTGCGCCGTGTGGCCGAGCCGCTGATTACCCTTGCCAAGGAAGATAGCGTGGCGCATCGGCGCCTGGCATTCAACCGTCTGCGCAACCGTGAGGTTGTCACCAAGCTGTTCAACGAACTGGGCCCGCGTTACCTGGACCGTCCAGGGGGATATCTGCGCATTCTCAAATGTGGTTACCGCGCCGGTGATCAGGCCCCAATGGCCTATGTTGAACTGGTGGACCGTCCGCGCGCCGAGGATACATTGGACACTGAATAAGCCAAAATTATTTTTCCGCTAAAGACGCTAAAGACGCGAAATAGTGTGGCTTTTTACTTTTATTACTATCACAAGGGGCTGTCACGAAGCCAAGTTTTTCTAATGAGGTAAAATCAACAGCACAGTAATTTCAAGTTTGTTGAATTTATTGATCGAAATGGCGCAGTGACACCCTATGTCGAAATCGTCATCCCGGAAATT